>DAOMOV010000282.1:0-2452 GCA_035444505.1 Terrimesophilobacter sp. | reverse complement strand
GCTCGGCGGATGCCGCGGCCCGCAGCGCGTCGATCGCGAGGCCCGCGAGCAGCTCGGTCTCGGGGCGCGGCACGAAGACCCCGGGGCCGACGGCGAGGTCGAGGCTGCGGAAGGCCGCCCGCCCGGTGATGTGCTGGAGCGGTTCGCGGGTCACGCGGCGCTCGACGAGTCCCCTGAACTCGGCCCGCTGCTCGTCGGTGACGGTGCGATCCGTCACGATTGCAGCATGCACTCCCCCGCGGCTGAGGCCCAGCACGTGGCCCGCGAGCAGCTCCACGTCGATCCGCGGGTCGGGTACGCCCGCAGCGGCGAGCGCGGCGACCGCGTCGTCGAGCAGACTGCGCAGGGTGGTGGTCACGGCATCCATTCTCTCGTGTTCGAATGTGACAGCAGGCGGGCGCTCAGAGCACCCGTCGTCACAGTTCGTCACGGTGAGGGCGGCCGGGAATGAGCGCGCATCCACCGCTGTTGACCTGTCGTAATGCGGGTGTCGTAACACTCACCCGAGCGGCAGCGCCGTGACCCTAGGCTTTTCACACCTGCCGCCCGTCCACACGACTTGAAGGAAGAACCCATGACCACGTTCAACAACATCACCGAGGCCATCGGGCGCACCCCACTCGTGCGGCTCAACCGCATCACTGACGGTGCCGGGGCGACGGTGTACGCGAAGCTCGAGTCGTTCAACCCCGCTTCGAGTGTGAAGGACCGCATCGGCGCCGCCATCATCGACGCGGCGGAGGGCTCCGGCGAGCTGAAGCCGGGCGGCACGATCGTCGAGGGCACGAGCGGCAACACGGGCATCGCCCTCGCCATGGTGGGCGCCGCCCGCGGCTACAAGGTGGTTCTCACCATGCCGGAGACGATGAGCGTGGAGCGTCGCGTGATCCTGCGCGCCTTCGGCGCCGAGATCGTGCTCACCCCCGGCGCCGACGGCATGCGTGGTGCGGTGGAGCGTGCCGAGCAGATTGTCGCCGAGACCCCGGGTGCTGTGCTCGCCCGGCAGTTCGACAACGACGCGAACCCGCGCATCCACCGAGAGACGACAGGTGAGGAGGTGTGGGCCGACACTGACGGCGGCGTCGACGTCTTCGTGTCGGGCATCGGCACGGGCGGCACCATCACGGGTGCCGGTCAGCTGCTCAAGGAGCGCAAACCCGGCGTGCACGTTGTCGCGGTGGAACCGATCGACTCCCCTATTCTCACCGGCGGTCAGGCGGGACCGCACAAGATTCAGGGTCTCGGTGCGAACTTCGTGCCCTCGGTGCTCGATCGCGAGGTGTACGACGAGGTGACGGATGTCGCCCTCGACGACGCGCTGACGACGGCGCGGCGGCTCGCCGCCGAGGAGGGCATCCTGGCCGGTATCTCCAGCGGTGCGGCCGCGTGGGCGGCGATCGAACAGGCGAAGAAGCCCGAGAATGCGGGCAAGACGATCGTGGTGATCCTGCCTGACACGGGTGAGCGCTACCTGTCGACGCTGCTGTTCGAGGACCTGCGCGATTAGCCGTGCTGCGCCGCATCCGTGAAGACATCGACGCCGCGATCGCCCGCGACCCCGCGGCGCGCTCCCGTCTTGAGGTGCTGCTGACCTACGCGGGTCTGCACGCGGTGTGGGCGCACCGCTGGTCGCACTGGCTGTGGCGGCACCGGATGCGCCTGCTCGCACGCCTGTACTCGCAGTGGGCGCGGCACCTCACGGGGGTGGAGATTCACCCCGGCGCTGTGATCGGGCGACGCTTGTTCATCGACCACGCCATGGGTGTGGTGATCGGTGAGACGACCGAGATCGGCGACGACGTGACCCTGTACCACGGGGTGACCCTCGGCGGTAAGAGCCTGGCGGCGGTGAAGCGGCACCCCACCCTGGAGGACGGCGTTGTTGTCGGCGCGGGCGCCCAGGTGCTCGGCCCCGTCACGGTCGGAGCGCGCTCCACGGTCGGCGCGAACGCGGTCGTCGTGCACGATGTGCCGCCGGACTCGATAGCGGTGGGCGTGCCTGCTGTGGTGAAGCCGCGACGCAGCGTGTAGCGCGCACTCAGGCGCCCGTGCCAGCATCGGCTTCATACAGTTCAGCGCAGAAAGGTGCAGTCATGACGGTTACCGACAATGGTCCCGAGCCGAACGCCTTCGACATCGAGGCCGCGACCAAGGCCAACGACAGCTACCGCACCGTCGCCTGGACCGGCAAGTACCTGCAGGTGACCCTCATGTCGATACCGGTGGGCGAATCGATCGGGCTTGAGGCGCATCCCGAGACCGACCAGTTCCTGCGCGTCGAGGCGGGCACCGGGCGGATGACCATGGGGCCCGCCAAAGATCGGCTCGACCACCAGCAGGACGTCAGCGACGGGTGGACCATACAGGTTCCGGCCGGCACCTGGCACGATGTCGAGAACACCGGCGACGAGCCCCTCAAGCTCTACACCATCTACGCCCCCGTGCACCACGC
>DAOMOV010000281.1:0-2463 GCA_035444505.1 Terrimesophilobacter sp. | reverse complement strand
AGCAGGTCGGCGCCGAACTGGCCCTCGCCCTCCACCTCGGAGATCTTCACGCCGAGTGAACGCAGAGCCTCCACCATGAGGTTCGTGTCGCGGGAGAACAACGGCGAACGCAGCCTCGAAGGACCCTCCGCGAGAGCCGACAGCACCAGCTCGCGAGCCGTCAGCGACTTCGAACCCGGCACCGACATCCGCGCCGCCACCTGGCCCGTCGCGAAAGGGGCGCGCCACGGCCCCGGCTCAACACCCCACACGAGGTCATCGTTCTCGTAGGGGTTGAACTCGGGCTGGGAATATTTCGACACCAACATTGTTGTCCAGAGTAGCCGTCGAACAGCGCTACCACCCAAGGAACCTCCCGTGACAACCCTTCTCGCGCCACCCGCGCCGACCGCGCCGGTCGCCGAACTAAGCTGGGGTGCGATGGCTACTACCGATTCAAAGACGATGGCCGATGCAAAGACGAAGGTCGCCGCGAAGACGAAGACCACCGACGCTCACGCGGAGACGGTTCTGCGAGAACGGTTCCAAGCCGAGGCGATCCCCTACATGGATCAGCTCTACGCGGCCGCGATGCGCATGACCCGCAACCCGGCCGACGCCGCCGACCTCGTGCAGGAGACCTTCGTCAAAGCGTTCGCCGCCTTCGCGCGCTTCACCGAGGGAACCAACCTCAAGGCGTGGCTGTACCGCATCCTCACCAACACCTACATCAACCTGTACCGCAAGAACCAGCGCAACCCCTACCAGGGCACGATCGACGAGCTCGAGGACTGGCAACTCGGCGGCGCCGAGTCGGCAACCGCGACGACGACGCGGTCCGCAGAGGCGGAGGCGATCAGCCGCATGCCCGACTCGGCCGTCAAAGACGCGCTTCAGTCGATCCCCGAGGACTTCCGCCTCGCCGTCTACCTCGCCGACGTCGAAGGCTTCGCCTACCAAGAGATCGCCGACATCATGAAGACACCGGTGGGAACCGTGATGAGTCGTCTGCACCGCGGCAGGCGTCAGCTTCGCGAGCTCCTCGCCGGGTACGCACGCACCAGTGGAGAGAAACGATGAATGACTGCGGATGCGACCAAGCGAAAGCAGAACTCGAGGAGTACCTGCGCAACGAGTTGACCCGCATCGACGCGGCCGATATTCGCGAGCACATGGAGAACTGCGAGGACTGCACGAGTGAAGCGCACGTGAGCACCGTGCTCACCGAGGCTGTGCAGCGCGCCTGCAAGGAGACGGCTCCTGAGGAGCTTCGCGCCCAGGTGCTCGCGTCTCTGCGTCTCACGCAGACGCACTCGCCGTAACAGCCTGTGCTCCACATCGTGTCATTCGCTCCACTTGCGTGTGGCGCGGATGACGGGAAGTGGCGCGCCAACCCCGAAACCGGCTGTTTGAACGTTCAAGTAAAGGGTAGACTGGTGGCATGACCTCTGCCGACACCCGCTGGCTCACCAACGACGAGCAGCGGGCTTGGCGCGCCTACCTCGTCGCGACCCAGAAACTGGAGCAGGTCATCGACCGCGACCTGCAGGCGGGCGCAGGCATGCCCCACGCGTACTACATGATCCTCGCCATGCTCTCCGAAGCCCCCCGGCGGGCACTGACCATCACCGACCTCGCCGACGTGCTGAACTCATCCGTGAGTCGCCTCTCGCACGCGCTCCGCAAATTCGAGGGACTCGGTTGGGTGCGCAAGGATGCCGACCCCACCGACAGACGAGTCAGCTACGCGTGCCTCACCGACGAGGGCATGCGGGTGCTGGTCGAGGCCGCGCCCGGGCATGTGCGCACCGTCGCCACCCACCTCTTCGACCGGCTCACCCCCGAGCAGGTGCAGCAGCTCTACGACATCTCCGCGGCGATCCTTGGGGCGGTGGCTCCGGGAGAGCAGGCCTGTGACCTGCTGCGCCCCGAACTCATCGCCGAGCGCACGCGCTGAGTCGCCACCGCGACAGCGGCAGCCGTCACACGACCGCCGGGGTCACTCCGCGAGGGTGAGCGCCCGCTCGAGAATGCTCGCGTGCTCGATCGCGCTGCGCTTGCTCGACCCCGTCGCCGGTGACGCGGATGCCGGGCGAGACACAACATCGATCTGCCGCTTGCCGACACGCAGCAGCTCGAGGCAGATGAACGGCCACGCTCCCTGGTTCTCCGGCTCCTCCTGAACCCACACCAGCTCAGCGTTCGGGTAGCGCCCGAGCACTTCGATGAGTTCACGAAGCGGGAGCGGGTAGTACTGCTCCACGCGCACGAGGGCGATGTCTTTCACGTCGAGCTTCTCGCGCTCCGCGACCAGGTCGTAGTGGATCTTGCCCGAGTGCAGCAGCACGCGCTTCACCGACTCGGCATCCGTGATCGTCGCGTCGTCGATGACGGGCTGGAACCTGCCACTCGTGAACTCCGCCACATCGCTCGTCGCACCGCGCAGGCGCAGCATCGCCTTCGGTGTGAACACGATGAGCGGGC
>DAOMOV010000280.1:0-2485 GCA_035444505.1 Terrimesophilobacter sp. | reverse complement strand
GTGAGCCTCGCGATGTTGTTGAGCACCTGGGACCGCAGGGGTCTGCTGAGCCACTCGTCGAGGTTGATTTCGCGGGAGTGGGCGCGGTAGTCGGCTTCGAGCTCGCGCAGCTGCGCGACGAAGGACTCACCGTGCACCATGACGGAGATCTCGAGGTTGAGGCTGAAGGAGCGCATATCCATGTTGCTGGAGCCGATGACGGCGACGGAGCCATCGATGGTGAAGTGCTTGGGATGGAGCACGGTGGGTGACCGGTACAGCCAGATGCGCACGCCGGCACTGAGCAGTTGCTCATAGTAGCTGCGCTGGGCGTGGTAGACGACGGGCTGATCTCCCACTTCGGAGACGAACAGCTGCACGTCGAGACCTTTCTGCGCGGCCGTCGTGATCGCGTAGAGCATCGACTCGTCGGGCACGAAGTAGGGGCTGCAGATGATGATGCGTTCCTGGGCGGCGTAAAGGAGCGAGTTGAACAGGCGCAGGTTGTTCTCACCCTCGAAGGCGGGGCCGCTGGGTACGACCTGGGCGTCAACCGGATGCGCGACACTCACCTCCGTGACGGGCTGCACCGCGTCGAGCAGCAGTTGCTCGTTGCTCTCGGCGTACCAGTCGCTGAGGAAGAGGGCGTTGATTCCGGCGACGACGGGGCCGCGGAAACGCACCATGAGGTCCTTCCAGTGCAGGCCGCGTCTGAGGTTGCTGCGCTTGAGGTAGCTGGAGTCGATGATGTTCTGCGACCCGGTGAAGGCGACGTCGCCGTCGATGACGAGCAGCTTGCGGTGGTTGCGCAGGTCGGGCCTCAGGAACTGACCGCGGAATGGCCTGAACGGAAGCATGAGGTGCCACTCCACCCCGTTCATGGCGTCGAGCCGCTTCGTGGTCTCGCGGTAGCGCGGGTACCGCCAGGTGGCGATGTGGTCGAGCAGCACGCGCACGGTGACGCCGCGTGCGGCGGCGGCTTCGAGTGCATCGAAGTACGGCGCAGTCGTGTCGTCGAGGATCATGATGTAGAACTCGCTGTGCACGAACGTTGTGGCGGCGTTGATGGCATCCGTCATCGCCTGCAGTGATTCTTCGTAGTCGGGGAGCAGTTCCGCGGAGTTTCCTTCGACGAGGGGCATGGCTCCGAGGGTGCGGTTGAGGGTGGCGATGGGGTCTAGCCACTCGGGGTGGTCATTCTCGGTGCGGGATTCGTCGATGCCGCCGGTGAGGGCGAGGATGAAGCGGTTCACCTCGGACTGCTTGTCGCGTCGACCCTTCGGCAGGTATCGGCTTCCGAGCAGCAGGAAGAGGATGGTGCCGATGACGGGCAGGAAGAAGATTGCCAGTAGCCACGCGAGCGCGGTCTGCGGACGGCGGTTGCGGGGGATGTAGACGACGGCGACCGCGCGGATGATGAGGTCGATGAGGAGGACGACGCCCGCGATGGTTGCGAGGATGCCGGTTCCGTCCACTAGCCCCTGCCGTTCACTATCCGGTGCCGTCCATTGCGCCCTCGACTCGTTGCTCGCGCTAGCGGAAGTTCACGAACTGCAGGTCGACGTCGAGGTCTTTGCCTTTGAGGAGGGCGATCGTCGCCTGCAGGTCGTCTCTGCTCTTCGAGCTGACCCGCAGCTCGTCGCCCTGAATCTGTGACTTCACGGTCTTCGGGGCTTCGTCGCGGATGATCTTGCCGATCTTCTTCGCGTCCTCCTGGCCGATGCCCTGCTTGATGCCCGCCTCGATGCGGTACTCCTTTCCGGAGGCGAACGGCTCCCCCGCGTCAAGGCTGCGCAGGGAGATGCCGCGCTTGATGAGCTTCGACTCGAACACGTCCAGCACCGCCTTCACGCGCTCGTCACTGCTTGCCTTGAGCAGAAGCCTCTCGCCACTGAACTCGATGCTCGCGCCGACGCCTTTGAAGTCGTAGCGCTGCGCGATCTCCTTCTGCGTCTGGTTGAGCGCGTTGTCGAGCTCCATCTTGTCCACTTTGCTCACGATGTCGAAGGTTGAATCAGCCATGGGGCCATGGTAGCCGGGGGCCGCGTGCTCGCGCCTGTCCAGTGGGAAGCACACAGCGTCGGTGTGGTGGACTTGTGCAGTGTTCTCGCGTGTGGGCCCTGTCGTTCTCGCCCTCGTCGTCGTGGTGACGGTGGGTGTCGGCGCGTTGACGCTGTTGGAACCGCGGATGCCGGCATCCGACCCCGTCTTCGATGAGCCGCCTCGCCCGGGCTGGGCGCTGCCGATCGACCTGCCGCCTGCGGTTGAGGGCGCCCAGGCGCGACCCGGCGCGTCGGGGTACGCGGACGAGCAGTGGGTGCTGGCGACAGCGGCCGCGACGGGTGTGCCGCCGAGGGCGCTCGCCGCGTACGCGGGTGTCGCCCTGTGGAAGACCGGTCAGGCGGTCGACTGCGGGCTCACCTGGGCCACGCTCGCGGCGATCGGTGCGGTGGAGAGCGATCACGGCCGCCACGGAGGTGCCAGTATCGGGCCGAGCGGGCGTGCC
>DAOMOV010000279.1:1450-2534 GCA_035444505.1 Terrimesophilobacter sp. | reverse complement strand
ACTCGCGACTGGACGGTTCGGGTCGTCAGACGCGTCAGCAGCGCCGCGAAGGGTACCTCGCGCGCATGGACGCCAAGGCTGCCGCGCGAGCGGAACTCGAGCGAGAGCGTGAGGCGGGACTCTGGGCTGACGATGCTGACGATGCCAACGCCGCTGATCCGGATGCGGGTTCGGGTGCCGATGACTGAGCCGATCACTCTGCCGCCCCTCCAGGGCCGCGAGTTCATCCCTGGCGCGCGCCGCGTTGTCGTGAAGGTGGGCTCGTCGTCGGTGAGCGGCGCGCGTGTAGGGCAGATCGACGAGCTTGTTGAAGCGCTGTCGCAGTCTCACGCGCGTGGCACGGAGGTTGTGCTCGTCTCCAGCGGTGCGATCGCGACGGGTCTCCCGTTCCTGCGCCTCGATGACCGACCCACCGATCTCGCCACGCAGCAGGCCGCGGCTGCGGTGGGGCAGAACGTGCTCATCAATCGATACCAGCAGGCTCTGCAGCGGTTCGGCATTGTCGCGGGCCAAGTGCTGCTGACGGCGGGTGATTTGGAGAACCCTGCTCACAAGTCGAACGCGCAGCGCACCATGGAGCGGCTCCTCGGGCTGCGCATCCTGCCCATCGTCAATGAGAACGACACGGTGGCGACAGCGGAGATCCGGTTCGGAGACAACGACAGGCTCGCCGCGCTCGTGGCAACTCTTATCCGCGCGGATCTTCTCGTGCTGCTCTCCGACGTCGACGCGCTCTATACGAAGCCGCCACAGCTGCCCGGGGCCGAACCGGTTGACCGCGTGCGGGTCACTGATGATCTCGCGGGTGTCGAGGTTGGCGGCGTGGGTGCGGCGGGGGTCGGAACCGGGGGAGCAGCATCGAAGATCTCCGCGGCACGTCTCTCAGCGGCGGCGGGAGTGCCCGTGATCGTCACGTCGACGGCTCTCGTGAGGCAAGCGCTCGCGGGGGAGCACGTCGGCACCTGGTTCGACGCGGCCTCTCAATAGCGGCTCACCGCGAGGTCATGACGGTGTTTGTTTCAAATGACGTGCTCATTTCCCCGTCAAGTGAAACAAACGCCGTCATTGTCGGCGCGGGTAGACT
>DAOMOV010000279.1:1222-1440 GCA_035444505.1 Terrimesophilobacter sp. | reverse complement strand
CCGCAACGATCGACACCGCTCTCACCGCCAAGCTGAAGGCGTCACGGGAGGCTTCGCTCGCTCTCGCGGCAGCGACCACGTCGCAGAAGAACGCCGCCCTTGAGGCGATCGCGGTTGCGGTCGCCGAGAATGCGTCCGCGATCATCGACGCCAACGAGGGTGACCTTGCGGCGGGGCGAGAGAGCGGCGTTGCCGAGAGCCTGCTCGACCGGCTGGGG
>DAOMOV010000279.1:0-1212 GCA_035444505.1 Terrimesophilobacter sp. | reverse complement strand
ACCAGTCGCGCCTCGATGGTCTCGCGGTGGCGGTGCGCCAGATCGCGGGCCTGCACGACCCCGTGGGGGAGTCCCTGCGGGGCATGACCCTTGCCAATGGTATGAAGCTCAGTCAGGTGCGCGTGCCCTTCGGGGTGATCGGGGTGATCTACGAGGCTCGTCCCAATGTGACGATCGACATTGCCGCCCTTGCGCTGAAGAGCGGCAACGCGTGCGTGCTTCGCGGGGGCAGTGCGGCCCAGAACACGAACCGCGTGCTGGTGGATGTCATTCAGGGCGCACTGGAGTCGGTGGGCTTGCCGGCGGCATCCGTGCAGACGATCGATGAGTTCGGGCGGGAGGGCGCGACGGCGCTCATGCGGGCTCGCGGATACGTTGACGTTCTCATTCCGCGGGGCAGTGCGAGTCTCATCAGCACGGTGGTGCTGGAGTCGAAGGTTCCCGTGATCGAGACGGGTGACGGTGTGGTTCACATCTTCCTTGACGAATCGGCGCGCACCGACTGGGCCGTGGACATCGTGCGCAACGCGAAGGTGCAGCGCCCGAGCGTGTGCAACGCGGTGGAGACGGTGCTCGTGCATCGGGCTGCGGCAGAGCGGCTTCTGCCCGAGGTGCTCGCAGCCCTGCGTGAGGACGCCGTGACGGTGCACGGTGACGAGGAGACGCGCGCGGTGTTTCCGGATGCGATCGCCGCGACCGACGAGGACTGGTCGACCGAGTACCTCTCACTGGATGTGTCGGTGAAAGTTGTGGACTCGATGGATGAGGCGATCGATCACATCCGGCACTATTCGACTCGCCACACGGAGTCGATTGTGACGAACGATCTGGCCAATGCGGAGAGGTTCCTCGCCGAGGTGGATTCGGCGGTGGTGATGGTGAACGCGTCGACGAGGTTCACGGATGGCGGCGAGTTCGGTTTCGGGGCGGAGGTGGGCATCTCGACGCAGAAGCTGCACGCTCGCGGGCCGATGGGGCTGCCGGAGTTGACGAGTTCGAAGTGGATCGTGCGCGGCGCGGGCCACGTGCGGCCGTGAACGCTGATTTCACGGTAGATTGTTGTGGGCGCAGTGAGCGCCGAGGGGAGAGCTATGAACCTGATTGCTGACGTTGTCACGGCCGCTGAGGAGCACCAGCTCGCGGAGCTGTGGTTGCCTTCGTACTGGTTTGCGATCATCCCTGCGGCGATTTTTCTCGTTCTGGGTCTCGTGA
>DAOMOV010000278.1:0-2541 GCA_035444505.1 Terrimesophilobacter sp. | reverse complement strand
GGTGACCTTTCGATTTTCAGTCGAACGCTCTACCAACTGAGCTACAGAGCCTTGCCTTCCTGGAACAGTATTCCAGAAAAGTAAGGCACAGCCACTGGCGAGAGTGGCCGTGCCTTGCGACCCTGACCGGACTTGAACCGGCGACCTCCGCCGTGACAGGGCGGCGCGCTAACCAACTGCGCTACAGGGCCAAACTGTGTTCAATTATACGTTCTCCCCGAGAAGTGACCCCAACGGGATTCGAACCCGTGCTGCCGCCGTGAAAGGGCGGTGTCCTAGGCCGCTAAACGATGGGGCCGCGAAAGCTGTCAACCTCCCCAGCTACCGACGACCCAGCATAACCGCGCACCCCCCCAAATCACAAACGCAAGCGCCTGCCTCGCGACCGCGACCCGCGGGCGGCAACCACGAGCATCCGTCCCCACCACAAGTACGCTCGGACACGGATACGACGCAAATGCTGGCCCACGCCCCGAACACTTGTTAGTGTGACGGATGTTAACAGTGTTACTGGCGTGACAAGCGGGGAATCGAAGCCATGACCACACAAGCTCCAGTGCGTGCGCGCAGCACCCGTATCGCGCACGCCATCATGGCCATCCTCGCCACCACCGCCCTCCTCGTCACCGGCAACCTCACCACCGCGAGTGCGCCCGCGTATGCCGACGACTACCCCAGCTGGGCCGACGTGCTCCAGGCGCGCAACGATGAGGCGAGGGCGAAAGCCGAGGTGGCGCGCATCCAGCGCATCATCAACGACCTGCAGGTGCAGGTTGAAGAAACCCAGCGCATCGCCGAAGAGAAAGCCGACATCTGGTTCCAGGCGCAAGCCGCCTATGACGCCGCCGACCTCAAAGCCCAAGAACTGCAGCGGCAGGCCGACGAGGCCAATGAACGCGCCGCGGAGTCACACCGCCAGGCCGGGCAGCTTGCCGCATCCCTCGCCCGCACCGGCGGACGCGACCTCACCACCACCCTCTTCCTCAACGGTGACAACGCCACCGACCTGCTCTCGACCCTCGGCATGTCCGCGAAGCTCGCCCAGCAGTCGCAAAGCCTGTACAACAAGGCCCTCCAAGACCAGAACACGGCCCAGTCCCTCACCGACCAGGCCAACGTTGCGGCTGCCGCTCTCGAAGAGCTTGCCCTCATCGCCGAAGCCGCGATGCAGGAAGCACAAGCCGCCGCCGATGCCGCCGCCGCCGCACTGCAAGCGCAGCAAGACAACATCGCCCGCCTCCAAGCCCAACTCGCCACACTTCAATCCGAGCGCATCCACACCGAAGCCGAATACATCAAAGGCGTGCAAGAACGCTGGGGTCCCGGTGCCGGCGGAGAGGTCAGTGACCAGGGCTGGGCGCGCCCCTCCGGCGGCAACATCTCCAGCAACTTCGGGCCCCGCGCCTGCAACGGATGCTCCACCTTCCACCTCGGCGTCGACCTCGCCCCCGGCTGCAACGCGCCCATCTACGCCGCCGCCCCCGGCACCGTCGTCTACGCAGGCTGGTTCAGCGGGTATGGCAACCACATCAAGATCGACCACGGCAACGGCCTCACCACCTCGTACTCGCACATCGTCAACGGCGGCATCGGCGTCAGCTACGGGCAGCACGTGGCACCCGGGCAGAACATCGCCCGCGTCGGCAACACCGGGCAGTCCTTCGGATGCCACCTTCACTTCGAAGTGCGCATCAACAACTCCGCCACCGACCCCGTGCCCTTCCTTCGGGCCAAGGGTGTCAGCATCTGATCGACTCTCGAGGTCGACAGCGTCCGGGCCGTATCTGCCTGAGCACCGTTCGATCTTGATATGCGCGCAAGCGGGCTACTCGATCATCGCTTCCGGTGGTTGAGTGCCGCCGCAGGCGGTGTATCGAGACCCCTTAGCGGCGGGGCTCAGTGCCCGCCCTGCTCCGTGAACAGCGCGATACCGGCCTCGATGATGGCCTCTGCCTCGGCGGCATCACCCCAGCCCTCCGTCTTGACCCACTTGCCGGGCTCGAGGTCCTTGTAGTGCTCGAAGAAGTGGGCGATCTCGTCCCGTTTGAACTGGGTGAGGTCACTGATGTCCTGCAGAGCATCCCACCGGGGGTCCTTGCCGGGCACGGCGACGATCTTCGCGTCGGGGCCGCCGTCATCCGTCATGTTGAACACACCGATCGGGCGCACCTTGAGCCCCACCCCAGGCAGCAGCGGGTAGGGGGTGATGACGAGCACGTCGACGGGGTCGCCGTCGAGGCCGAGGGTGTTCTCGATGAAGCCGTAGTCGGTGGGGTACTCGAAACTCGTGTAGAGCACACGGTCCAGGAAGACGCGGCCGGTCTCATGATCGATCTCGTACTTGTTACGACTGCCCTGCGGGATCTCGATAACGGCGTCGTACACGGGCATGGGGTGTCCTTTCGGGGGGTGTGCTGGAATAACGTTACTGGATGGACCGCCGCCCGAGACTGACACCCGCGATCGCCGACGTGCGACGTGCTGTGCGCGAGTGGTTCGCTCGCACCGGGCTCAGCGAGGGCAGCCTCGTGCTCGTCGCGC
>DAOMOV010000277.1:0-2572 GCA_035444505.1 Terrimesophilobacter sp. | reverse complement strand
GCGGCAGTCTCGAAACCACCAGCCCCAATACTGCTAATCTTTCGGCATGCCGAAATTCGTAACCCGTGTACCCCGAAGTCGCTCGTGGTTGCTTCTCGGCCCGGCGTTCGTGGCGGCGATTGCCTACGTCGATCCGGGAAATGTTGCGGCGAACCTCACGGGTGGTGCTCGCTACGGGTATTTGTTGGTGTGGGTGCTCGTGGCGGCGAATCTGATGGCGGCGATGGTGCAGTACCAGTCGGCGAAGCTCGGCATTGTGACGGGTAAGACGATGCCGCAGCTGCTGGGCGAGCGGATGCGCCCAACCCCTCGACGTGCGTTCTGGGTGCAGGCGGAGCTCGTGGCGGTGGCGACAGATCTCGCCGAGGTCATTGGTGGCGCGATCGCCCTGTGGCTACTGTTCGGTATCCCTTTGTTCTGGGGCGGGCTCATCGTGGGCGGGGTGTCGATGGTGCTGCTGGGGTTGCAGTCGCGGTTCGGGCAGCGCCCGTTCGAGTCGGTCATCATTGGCCTGCTGGCGATCATCGCGGTCGGGTTTTTGGCGGGGCTTTTTGTCAATCCGCCGGATGTCGGCGAGATCGCGGGCGGGCTGGTTCCCCGTTTCGAGGGCACCGATTCGGTGCTGCTCGCCGCCGGAATGCTCGGTGCGACGGTCATGCCTCACGCGATCTACGTGCACTCGGCTCTCGCGCGGGACCGGCACGGCAAGGCGACCGACGAGTCGCGGCCGCGACTGCTGCGACTCACGAAGTTCGACGTGGTCATCGCGCTGGGCATTGCGGGTGTCGTGAACATCGGCATGTTGCTGCTCGCGGCCGTGAACCTGCGCGGCATCGAGGGAACCGACACGATCGAAGGGGCGCACGCTGCGATCGAGTCGACCTTGGGCCCCGGGATCGCGCTCGTGTTTGCGATCGGTCTGCTGGCATCCGGTCTCGCGTCGACGTCGGTCGGCAGCTACGCCGGTGCGACGATCATGGCGGGGCTGCTGAAGAAGCGCATCCCGTTGTTTGCGCGGCGGTTCATCACGCTCGTGCCGGCGCTTGTGATTCTCGCGATCGGGGTGGATCCGACTTGGGCGCTCGTGTTGAGCCAGGTGTTTTTGAGCTTCGGGATCCCGTTCGCGCTCGTGCCTCTGCTGCGGCTCACACGTGACCGAGCCATCATGGGGGAGGCGGCGAACAGTCGCACGGTGTCGTGGATTCTTGGGGTGATCGTGTTGTTGGTCGTGGCGTTGAACCTGGCGCTCATTGTGCTGACCGTGGTGGGTGGTGGCTCGTGAGCCAGAGACCGAGCTTCGCGGATGCCGTGACGCAGGACTATGTGAAGGCGATCTTTCACCACACGGAGTGGCAGCCCGAGCCGATCACCTCGTCGGTGCTCGCGGCGCGGCTCGACCTCGCGGCGTCGAGCGTGACGGAGATGGTGAAGAAGCTCGCCGCGGCGGGGCTCGTGTCGCACGTTCCGTATGGGGCGATCACGCTGACGGATGCGGGCCGCGAACTCGCGGTCGCCATGGTGCGCCGGCACCGGCTGATCGAGACGTGGCTCGTCGAAACCTTCGGCTACGCGTGGGATGAGGTGCACGACGAGGCCGAAGTGCTCGAGCACGCCGTCAGTGACCGGCTGCTCGAGCGCATCGACGAGTCGCTTGGCCGCCCGGTGCGCGACCCGCACGGCGACCCGATTCCGGCGGCGGATGGCAGCATCCGGGTTCCGGATGCCGTGGTGCTGTCGTCGGCGTCGGCGGGCCACCGGGGGCGGGTGGTGCGCATCAGTGACCGTGACCCGGCCCTGCTGCGCTACCTCGAGGAGCGGGGTTTCGAGCTGGACGCCGCGGTCGAGGTTGTGGGACCAGAACCGTTCGGCGGCGCGCTGACGGTTCGCGTCTCAGGTGCCGAGCACGCTCTCGGCGACGAGGCTGCGGCATCCGTCTGGGTTACCGCGTAGCTGCTGCTCGGGCCGGTGACTACTTCGGGTCGTTGCCGCGATCCTGATCGAAGTAGGCGGCGTCGACGACGGCTTCCTCGCCGGTGAGCGGTTCGACTCCCTCAGCGATCGCCTTCTTCGCTTTGCGGGCCGACTGCCAGTAGTGCAGCACCGTGGGGATGAGGGTGATGGTGACGGCGCCGAGAAGAATGACGTCGATGTATTCGCGCACGAAGTCGGCGACGGGGGGAATGTAGCCGAGCAGGTAGCCGAAGTAGGTGAGGCCGATGCCCCAGATGACGGCGCCGATGAAGTTGTAGAGGGAGTACTTCTTGTAGTTCATGTGGCCCACGCCCGCGGCGACGGGAACGAAGGTGCGCAGAATGGGAACGAAGCGGGCGAGGATGACGGAGAGCCCGCCGAAGCGTGCGAAGAACGCGTTGGTGCGCTCCACGTTCTTGCGACTGAACAGGCCCGATTCCTTGCGCTCGAACACGGCTGGGCCGAACCTGTGGCCAATCAGGTAGCCGACCTCGCCTCCGAGAAACGCGGCGAAGCCGATCGCGAGGCACACCCACCAGATGTCGATCTCGATGACGCCGGCAAAGGTCAGCAGGCCCGTGATGACGAGCAGGGTGTCGCC
>DAOMOV010000276.1:0-2572 GCA_035444505.1 Terrimesophilobacter sp. | reverse complement strand
AGAGTGAGGTTTCGCAGCACAGAGTCGACCGGCTTTTCGGCGAGGCGTGAGCGGGCGATCTTCGCTTTCGTGAGCCGCCGCAGCAGCCACCGGGTGAGGGGCCCGAGGAACGCGTGCCAGTTGTCGTCACTGGTCCAGTAGAACGTGTGCACGGTGTGCACGACCCGAATTCCCGCGGCGGCTGCCGCATCCATCGCGGCGTGGGACAAGCCGAACTCGGACTGCACGTGCACGACGTCGACACGCTCGTCATCGAGCAGGCGAGCAACGTGGGATCGGGTTCGATCACCGTTGCGTATGACCGGAAGCTCCACCCCCGGCATGACGAAGCGCGGGCGCACCCACAGCCCATGCTGATCCCGCCGGTACCGTGAGCCCCAGGCACGGGTGGCGGTCACCACGACGACGTGATGGCCGGCCTTTTCGAGGGCGAGGCGCTGCTCACGCATGGATGACTGTGCGCCGCCAATGAAGTCGGGAAAGAAATCACTGACGATCGCGACCCGCACGAGAAGCCTCTAGTAGCTGCGGAATGCGATGACGGCGTTGTGGCCGCCGAAGCCGAACGAGTTGCTGAGGGCGACGATGTCGCCGTCGAGCGTTCGCGGCTCCGTCACCACATCGAGCGGGATCTCGGGGTCCTGCTCGGTGAGGTTGATCGTCGGGGGCGCCGTGCGATGGTGCAGCGCGAGAATCGTGAACACGGCCTCCACGGCGCCCGCGCCGCCGAGAAGGTGCCCGGTGGATGCTTTCGTCGCCGACACCGCAATGTTCGGGGTGTGGTCGCCGAAGACCCGCAGGAGCGCCTTGTACTCGGCGATGTCGCCCGTGGGGGTGCTTGTCGCGTGTGCGTTGATGTGCCGCACGTCGCCGCGGGAGGCGCCCGCCTGCTCGATGGCGGCGATCATGGCGCGTGCCGCCCCGGAGCCTTCCGGATCGGGTGCGGTGATGTGGTATGAGTCGCTCGTGACGGCGGCGCCGACGAGTTCGGCGTAGATCTTCGCTCCTCGCGCTTTCGCGTGCTCCTCGGTTTCGAGCACGACCGCCCCCGCACCCTCGCCGAGCACGAAACCGTCACGGGTGACATCGTAGGGTCGACTCGCCGTCTCGGGGGAGTCGTTGCGCTTCGAGAGCGCCTGCATGTTCGCGAACGCGGCGATCGGGAGGGGGTGGATGGCTGCCTCCGAGCCGCCGGCGATGACGACGTCAGCGAGACCCGCCTGCAGGTGGTCGTAGGCGTTGGCGATGGCCTCCGTGCTCGAGGCGCACGCCGAGACCACGGTGCGGATGCCCGCCCGGGCGTGCAGGTCCATGCCGATGGCGGCGCCGGGAGCGTTGGGCATGAGCATGGGCACCGTCATCGGCATGACGCGCCTCGGGCCCTTCTCGCGCAGGGTGTCCCACGCGTCGAGCAGGGTCCACACACCGCCGATGCCCGTGGACCAGTCGACGGCGAGCCTCTCGGGCGCGACCTCGGGGGAGCCCGCATCCGCCCACGCCTCTCGACCCGCGACGAGGGCGAACTGGCTGGAGGGGTCGAGCCGCTTGAACTCGACGCGCTCGAGAGCTTCTGAGGCAGCAACCTTCGCCTGCGCGGCGAACTGCACCGGCAGTTCGAGCTCGGTGACCCACTCCTGTTCGAGGCTGCTCGTTCCGGACTCGCCAGCGAGTAGAGCCTTCCACGAGTCCGCCACGGTGCCGCCAAGGGGCGTCGTGGCGCCGAGTCCGGTGACGACGATCTTGCGGGTCATTGAAGGGCCTCTCTGCTCGAGTCTTGTGGAGGAGCTTGCGCCACGTCGGGGGCCGACCGTGAGGGTGGTCTCGGTCGGCCCGCCGTGCGCCGCGGGGCGCTAGTTCTGGGCGCTAGTTCGGGGCGCTAGTTCTGGGCGCTGACGATGAAGTTGACGGCGTCGGCGACGGTCTTGAGGTTCTTGACCTCATCGTCGGGGATCTTCACGTCGAACTTCTCCTCAGCGTTGACGACGATCGTCATCATGGAGATGGAGTCGATGTCGAGGTCATCGGTGAACGACTTGTCCAGCTCGACGGTGTCTGTCGCGATTCCGGTTTCGTCGTTGATGAGCTCGGCGAGGCCGGCGAGGACTTCTTCGTTGGACAATGCCATGGTGATTTCTCCTTGGGGTGTTGGACCGGAGTCAAGTTTAGGGCAGGACGACGACCTGTGCCCCATAGACGAGGCCTGCACCGAATCCGATCTGCAGGGCGAGGCCCCCGCTGAGCTCGGGGTGCTCCTTCAGGAGTCGGTGCGTGGCGAGCGGGATGGACGCAGCAGAGGTGTTGCCCGTGGTCTCGATGTCGCGGGCGATGACGACGCTCTCCGGCAGCTTCAGCTGCTTCGCGAACTCGTCGATGATGCGCATGTTCGCCTGGTGCGGTATGAACGCGGCGAGGTCGGATGCCTCGATGCCCGCTTCTTCGAGTGCTTTCTTTGCGACCTTGGCCATGTCCCAGACCGCCCAGCGGAACACGGTCTGCCCCTCTTGGCGGAGGGTGGGCCAGTTGGCGTCACCGTCGCGGTAGTCGATGAGGGTGGAGTTCATTCCCACGGCTC
>DAOMOV010000275.1:0-2598 GCA_035444505.1 Terrimesophilobacter sp. | reverse complement strand
GCGACGACCTTCAACTCGAGCGAAACATCGCCCTCCCAGCCGGGTGTTCCCAGCAGCGCAAACCCGGGTGCCTTGCGCTTCGTCGACGCCAGCGCGGCGTTGCCGAGACCCCCGCGCCCACCCGGTGCCGCAACGAACCGCATGCCCGGCTCACTCAGATCAGCCAGCACCGAGCCATCGGCATCCTTCACCACCGTGCCCACCGGCACCGGCAACTCGAGATCGCGCGCCGTCGAACCCGCCCGATTGTCACCCATGCCCGGTTGACCATTCTCAGAGCTGCGATGCGGAGAGTGATGATAACTCAGCAGCGTCGTCACCTGCGGGTCGCTCACGAGAACGATGTCGCCGCCGTGACCGCCATTGCCGCCATCGGGACCACCCAATGGCTTGAACTTCTCGCGGCGCACCGACACACAGCCGTGACCGCCGTGACCCGCGCGCAGATGCAGCGTCACCTGGTCAACAAACGTCGCCACGGTGACCTCTCACGAGACTGCCCCCTAACGAGACCGCCCCCGGAACGGGGCAGACAAGGCTACTGGGCGACGATGTTGACGACCTTGCGGCCGCCCTTGCTGCCGAACTCGACCGCGCCCGCCTCAAGGGCGAACAGCGTGTCATCGCCTCCGCGACCCACACCCGTACCCGGGTGGAAGTGCGTGCCGCGCTGACGGACGAGGATCTCGCCCGCACTGACAACCTGACCGCCGAAGCGCTTCACGCCCAGACGCTGAGCGTTCGAGTCACGACCGTTGCGAGTGGAGCTTGCGCCCTTCTTGTGTGCCATGAGTGCGGAGCCCCCTACTTGATTCCGGTGATCTTGACGCGGGTACGGTCGGCACGGAAGCCCATGCGACGCTTGTAACCGGTCTTGTTCTTGTAATTCTGAATGTTGATCTTCGGGCCGCGCTCGTTACCCACAACCTCAGCGGTGACCTTGATCTTCGCGAGAGCCTTGGCGTCGTGCGTGACCTTGTCGCCGTCGACGTGCAGCACGGGAGCCAGTTCAATGGTGCCGTCTGCGTTCGGCTCAATACGGTCGACAACGAGGATCGAGCCGACCTCGACCTTCTCTTGCCTGCCTCCGGCGCGCACAACTGCGTAAACCACGTGGGAACCCTCACTCTTGATCAGAAGACTTTCGGCGCAGAGACGCGGTCACAACCGGCGCACGCCAACGGTCAATACTAGCCGACAACACCTCCCCCAGCAAAACTCCGCTGCGGCGCACGAGCATCCATGTGCCGATTGCTTTTCCCTGCGGATGCTGCAGCCACCGCATTGACGACGATGCTCAGCACGGTTGAAAAGAGCCGAACGTAGACTGCGGGGGTGACCGTGCTCATCGACCAGCCCATGTGGCCCGCCCACGGCCGCTTGTGGGCACACCTCGTGAGCGACGCATCACTCGACGAGCTCCACCGCTTCGCCCGCGCCAACGGGCTGCCCGAACGCGGATTCGACCGCGATCACTACGACGTGCCCGACGAACGATGGCACGCCCTCGTCGACGCGGGCGCGGTGCCCGTGAGCAACCGCGAACTCGTCACCAGACTCGCCGCGAGCGGGCTTCGCGTCAGTCAGCGCGAACGACGGGGGCTGCAGCCTGACCCTCCGCCTCATTCGTCGCCGCCACACTAGCCCGGCGAGAGGTGCGCGCACGGCCCGTGCCGGGTGCCTTCGGCTCCGGAAGAGCCTCCAGCACCGACCCCAGAATGTCCTGTGCCTTCGGATCCACCGTGCGCTTGCGCGGCGTACGCCTCACCGGCACATCAAGAATCTGCACCGTCTCGGGCTCCGCAGGCTCCGCCGGCGCGACTGCCTCAGCAGTCGGCACCCGCTCGGGCGCCTTCGCCACAGCATCCGGAGCCGACTCAGCGGGAGTCGCCGGCGACGCCGCAATCGTGCTCGCCGCGATCTGAGCGAGCGCGTTCTTCGCATCCTCCGTGATCGCGTGAGTGCCATTGCTCGACTTCGCCGACGATGCCGAGCCGCCGCGCGAACGCTTCGGCTGATCACCACTCGACGACCCCGAACCGCCGCGGTGCTTCGTCACCGGGTCGTGGTGCACGATGATGCCGCGGCCGGCGCACACCTCGCACTGCTCGCTGAACGACTCCAGCAGGCCGAGGCCCAGCTTCTTGCGGGTCATCTGCACCAGACCCAGACTCGTCACCTCAGCGACCTGATGCTTCGTGCGGTCCCGACTCAGGCACTCGACGAGTCGGCGCAGCACCAGGTCGCGGTTCGACTCGAGCACCATGTCGATGAAGTCGACCACGATGATTCCGCCGATGTCGCGCAGCCGAAGCTGCCGCACGATCTCCTCTGCCGCCTCAAGGTTGTTCTTCGTCACCGTCTCCTCGAGGTTGCCGCCCGAGCCCACAAACTTGCCCGTGTTGACGTCGACGACAGTCATCGCCTCGGTGCGATCGATGACGAGCGACCCACCTGACGGCAGCCACACCTTGCGGTCTAGAGCCTTCTCGATCTGCTCAGCAATGCGGAACTCATCAAAAGAATCTGCCGTTCCCGCGTAGGACTCCAGACGATCAAGGAGATCAGGGGCGACCTGCGAGAGGTACCCCGAGATCG
>DAOMOV010000274.1:0-2625 GCA_035444505.1 Terrimesophilobacter sp. | reverse complement strand
GTGGATGCCGACGACGCTGTTCCCGCCGCGATCGAGCTCGCCACGCGACTCGCCGTACAGCCCAGGGAGGCCTTATTGGCCGCGCGCCGCCTGCTTCGGGGGGACCGCGAGCACCTTCTCGATGTCATCGACGCTGAAGTCGAAGTCTTCGTGGAGAGGCTCGCGTCATCCGAGACTCGAAACATTCTTGACGCACTGCAGAATCGCAAGCGCTAGGGAAACGATCCCGGGGCTTCGTCTCACGTGAGACTAAGGCCGCCCCGGCGTCAGATCGAGGCGGCGCAGCAGTTGCGCGTTGAGCGCCACGATCACGGTGGAAGCGCTCATCAGCAGCGCACCCACTGACATCGGCAGCACGAAGCCGATCGGCGCCAGCACGCCCGCCGCGAGCGGCACCGACACCAGGTTGTAACCCGCCGCCCACCACAGGTTCTGCCGCATCTTGCGGTACGACGCCCGCGACAGCTCGATCACCGACAGCACTGAGCGGGGGTCGTCGCTCGCGAGAATCACCCCCGCCGAGGCGATCGCGACATCCGTGCCCGCACCGATCGCGATACCCACGTTCGCCGCGGCCAGCGCCGGGGCGTCATTGACGCCGTCACCCACCATTGCCACCGTGCGACCCTCGGCCTGGAGTTCGGCGACCTTCGCCGCCTTGTGCTCGGGCCGCACCCCCGCGAACACGCGGTCGATCCCAAGATCGTCGGCGACGGATGCCGCTACCTCCCCGGCATCCCCCGTGATCATGACCACGGTGACACCCCGCGCGTGAAGTGCGTCGACCGCCGCTCGAGACTCCGCGCGCACCTCATCGGCGAGAGCGAGTGCCCCGACGACGGCGGAGCCCGCCATGACGTGCAGCACGGTCGCACCGGTGGTGGCCCACGCCTCGGTCTGCGGGAGTGCGGTGCCGCCGTGCGAGGCCAGGAGGTGCGGCCCGCCCACGGCAACGTGAAGGTCGTCCACGTTCGCCATCACGCCCTCCGCAGGCATGGCGTGGAAGCCGCTGATCTTTCGCAGCGTCAGCCCGCGCTCGGTGGCGGCCCGCACGATCGCTCGCGCGAGGGGGTGCTCGCTCGGGGCCTCGACTGATGCGGCGAGAACGAGCACCTCATCCTCGGTGTGACCGTCGGCCGCGAGAATCTGGGTGACCGCGTGCGACCCCTTCGTGAGCGTGCCCGTCTTATCGAACAGCACCGTGTCGACCGAACGCATCGCCTCCAGCGCCAGGCGATCCTTCACCAGAATGCCCGCCTTGGCTGCGCGTTCCGTCGCAATCGACACCACCAGCGGAATCGCAAGCCCCAGCGCGTGCGGGCACGCGATCACGAGCACCGTGATCGTGCGCACCACCGCATCATCCGGGCTGCCCACGAGCGCCCACACCACCGCGGTGATCACGGCCGCACCCAGCGCGAACCAGAACAGCCAGCCCGCGGCCCTATCGGCCACGCGCTGAGCGCGACTGCGTGAGTTCTGCGCGTCCGCAACCAGGCGCCGGATGCCGGCCAGTGCCGTATCGTCACCCACCGCCGTCACTCGCACCCGCAGTGCTGAATCCGTCGACACCGTTCCCGCCACCACAGAGTCCCCGATAGCGCGTGTCACCGGGCGCGACTCACCCGTGATCATCGACTCATCCACGGCCGCGGTGCCGTCCATGACCTCACCATCGGCCGGCACGCGACCTCCCGGTCGCACCAGAACCACATCACCCACCCGCAACTCGGAAGGCGTCACTGTGGTGACCGCGTCACCATCAACCCGCTCGGCGGCATCCGGAAGCAGTGCCGCGAGCGAGTCGAGAGCACTCGAGGTCTGCGCGAGCGACCGCATCTCGATCCAGTGACCCAGCAGCATGATCACCACGAGCAGGGCGAGCTCCCACCAGAAATCAAGGTGATGGTCAAGGATGCCGAGGGTCGCCCCCCACGACGACATGAACGCCACTGTGATTCCCAACGAGATGAGCATCATCATTCCTGGCTGGCGCGCCTTGACCTCGTCTGCCGCACCCGTCAGGAACGGACGACCACCCCAGACGTACATCACCGTGCCCAGCACCGGTGACACCCAACTCAAGCCCGGCCAGTCGGGCAGCGTGTAGCCGAGAATAGACGCGAACATCCTGTTGAAGGCAATCACCGGTATCGCCATGACCAGCATGATCCAGAACAGGCGACGGAACTCGTCGGCATGATCACCGTGACCCGCGTGCCCGGCGTGCCCAGTGTGCCCTGCGTGGTGTGCGTGAGCGTCGTCGTCAGCGTGTTCGCGGTGCTCGCCGAGCGCTTCGTCACTCACCGCAGAATCGTCGTGGTGGTGTCCGGCATGGTGATCGTGCGAGTCGGCGGTCATGGCAAGAAGCCTAGGCGCGGCGGGGTGCGGGGCACCGGGAGGCTAACCGTCGCGGCCGCGCAGTCGATCCAGTTCGCGCCGGTCTCGTTTCGTCGGTCGGCCTGCGCCGGGATCGCGGCGGGCGACGCTGGGGCGCTCGACCTTCGGCGGAGGCTGCGGCGTGAGATCGGTGACGGCCTCCGCCGCGAGCGGAGCCGAAACCCGCTTCGTGAGCAGAGCACGCACGACGAGGGTGCGCTCGACACCACCACGCCGCACCCGCAC
>DAOMOV010000273.1:0-2630 GCA_035444505.1 Terrimesophilobacter sp. | reverse complement strand
GGGTCGATGAACAGCACGAAGTCATTGCCCGTGCCATGGCCCTTGGTGAACTGAAGCTGCCCCACCCCACCCATGCTACGGGGCGCCGGGCTGCGCCAGCTTCGCAGTGACCCGTGCCAGCGCCTCGCCGAGCCTGTCGCCGGCGGTCGCGGCCGCGCTCGCGTCGAGCCAGTGCGCATCACGGTAGCGGCGGAACCAGCTCACCTGCCGCCGCGCATACTTGCGCGTCGAGGCCGCCGTCTGCTCGATCGCCTCCACCTCGGAAAGGTCACCATCCAGCTGGCCGAGAGCTTGCGCGTACCCGATCGCGCGCGCCGCCGTCGCACCGAACGTCACTCCCGACTCACGCAGACCGCGCACCTCCTCGACGAGGCCGGCCCGCCACATGTCGCCCACGCGGGCGTTCAAGCGCGCGACGAGCTCATCGCGGGGCGCCTCGAGCCCCAGAATCACCGTCGGCATCCACTGCTTCTGATCGTCGGGCAGACCCGCACCGAAGGGCGCACCCGTCAACTCGATCACCTCCAGAGCCCGCACCAGCCGCCTGCCGTTGCGCGGACCAATGCTCTCGGCCGCGTCGGGGTCGCGCGCCTTCAGACGCGCATACAGCTCGCCCGGGCCTTGGCTCTCAAGCTCAGCCTCAAGCCGGGCACGCACCGCGGCATCCGTGCCCGGAAACTCGAACTCGAACAGCACCGACGACACGTACAGGCCGCTCCCACCGACAAGAATCGGCACCGTGCCCTCCCCCACGAGTTGCGTGACGATCGAACGGGCGGCAGGCTGGTAGCGGGCGACACTCGCCTCCTCGCTCGGGTCGAGAACGTCAAGCAGGTGGTGTCGGATGCCGCGACGCTCCGTCTCGGTGAGCTTCGCCGTGCCGATATCCATGCCCCGGTAGAGCTGCATCGCATCCGCATTGACGATCTCAGCAGGATGACCCCGGTCACCGAGCTGCGTCGCGAGATCGAGCGCAAGAGCACTCTTGCCGGTGCCCGTCGCACCGACAATCGCAATGAGCGGAGCGCTCGCCAACACCGGTGGCAGACTCACCGCGGTTACGGGCCGATGCGCAGCGTTGGCATGCCCAGACTCACCGCACCGCCAGAGGTGCCGCCAGGAGAGCCGCCAGTCGGCGACGGCACCGCGCACGACTCGGCCTGCGCACGATCCCACGCCTCGCCCGCGCGCGTGCGGCGCACCCGCAGCGGGGCGCCCTTCGCGTCTGCAATGAGGAAGTGGGGCGCCGAGTCCGTGACGGTGACCGTGACGACGTCACCCGGGCGCGGCTCGTCAGAGCCCGCGGGCACCTCGAAGTGCACGAGCCTGCCGTCCTCAGCGCGACCGCTCGAACGGTGGTGCTGGGCGTCTTTGCGCCCCTCGCCCGTCGCGACCAGCACGTTGACGTCACGGCCCACGATCGCGCGGTTCTCCTCCGTGGAGATGCGGTCCTGCAGAGCCACGAGCCTCTCGTAGCGCTCCTGCACAACCTCCTTCGGCACCTGATCGGGCATCGTCGCCGCCGGAGTGCCGGGCCGGATCGAGTACTGAAAGGTGAACGCCGAGCTGAATCGCGCCTCCTCCACAACACGGAGAGTCTCCGCGAAATCTGCTTCCGTCTCGCCCGGGAAGCCCACGATGATGTCGGTCGTGATCGCGGCATCCGGCATGCGCTCCCGCACTCGCTCGAGAATGCCCAGGTACTTCGTCGAGCGGTAGCTGCGACGCATGGCCCTGAGGATGCTGTCGGAACCCGACTGCAGCGGCATGTGCAGCTGCGGCATCACCGCCGGGGTCTCGGCCATCGCGTCGATGACGTCGTCGGTGAACGCGGCCGGGTGGGGGCTCGTGAAGCGGATGCGCTCCAGCCCCTCGATCTGACCGGCAGCGCGCAGGAGCTTGCCGAAGGCCAGTCGGTCACCGAACTCGACGCCGTAGGAGTTGACGTTCTGACCGAGCAGGGTCACCTCGATCGCGCCGTCATCGACGAGCGCCTGCATCTCGGCGAGGATGTCACCGGGCCGACGGTCCTTCTCCTTGCCGCGCAGCGAGGGGACGATGCAGAACGTACAGGTGTTGTTGCAGCCGACCGAGATCGACACCCACCCGCTGTAGGTGGAGTCGCGCTTCGTCGGCAGTGTCGAAGGGAAGACTTCAAGGGATTCGAGAATCTCGAGCTGTGCCTCACCGTTGTGGCGCGACCTCTCGAGCAGGGTCGGCAGGGAGCCCATGTTGTGGGTTCCGAAGACGACATCGACCCAGGGGGCCTTCTCGAGGATGACGTTCTTGTCCTTCTGGGCGAGGCAGCCACCGACGGCGATCTGCATGCCCTCATGCTTGCGTTTGACGCTCGCCAGGTGCCCGAGGTTGCCGTAGAGCTTGTTGTCGGCGTTCTCGCGCACCGCGCAGGTGTTGATGACCACGACATCCGGACGCCCGTCCTCGGCTTTGACATAGCCCGCCGCCTCGAGCGAGCCAGCGAGCCGCTCGGAGTCGTGCACGTTCATCTGACAGCCGTAGGTGTGCACCACATATGTGCGAGGCGCTGCTGTTCGAGGCACGCTCGTGCGGGGGGCGGCCAGAATCTCTGGTGCGGTGCGGGTGAGGAGGGTGTCGGACACGCCCCCAGT
>DAOMOV010000272.1:0-2640 GCA_035444505.1 Terrimesophilobacter sp. | reverse complement strand
TGGGTGCCATGAATCATGGGGCGTCCGATATGCCTCCGCGGCGGGACCCAGGCGTCCGTCGATACGGGGGAAGATGTGCCGTCCCTTCAACTCCGCTATAGCGCGCTCCAAGAAGCCCAGCCGCTTGAGCTCTGGATCGACCTGGTCCAAGCCGTCGAGGAGCTTCAGGGCGCGGCGAGGCTGAGTGGGGGTGGCCTCGGCGGCGACGACATCCGCCAACTGCGCCGCGAGTGCGCCCAGTACCTGCCGGTTGTCCTCGGTATCGTGGATGCGGTTGCGATCATCGCTCAGTTCGAGCGTCGCGTGCAGCACCAGCGGAAGGGGGAGCGCGTCCTTCGTGGGAAAGAACACGCACATGCACCGATCCGTGACGGGCTCGGGCTGATCGGGCACCGCGATTGCGGTCTCGTAGTCACGAGCGCGCCGTTGGCGCGAGTCGCCGCTCGGAGCAAGTCGGCCCTCGCGACGGTGCAGGGTCCATAGCGAATCTCCGACGGGGCTCTGAATGATGAGTCGCGTCGCGTGGTCGCTGACATCCTCTCGAAGGATCTCCCAGTGCCGAGGTGCGGTGCCGCGCACCTCGATCTCCGTGAGGGAACGGCAGAATAGAAGGGCCTCGGTCTGAAGACCGTCCAGTTGGTCGAGAACATCGCGCCGCACGGCATCCCGTCGTGTGTCATCTGGAAGGCGGAGCACGAGAACGGTGTCAAAGCCCTGATCGCGATAGCGATTCGCGAGGTCGAGCGCATTTGACGGCGGGACAAACGGGAAGCGCATAATTGGCACTGGCGGGTAGCCCTCAGCGCGCGTGAAATCGTCCACCACGCCCCGCAGGGCCTGCGAGGTTGCCGCGAGCTTGTTGATCTGCAGGATCGCCTTCGCCCGGTCGAAGGCCACCGACAGATGCCCGCTGGAGAGAAGCGGGCACTCCGACCAAGTCAGCACCGACCGAAAGCCGAGGCCTTTGCACCCGATGTACTTGTTGCGGTCGAGCTGCTTGGGGCTGCAGTCGCTGATGACCAGTGACTCCAGGCCGCCTGCCGAGAAGGCAGACCCCGAGTTGGCGACGATCACGGAGTCGTCGAGCAGTTCGACCAGCAGGCGTCCACCACTGGAGTGCTCTGCGGCGTCGTCGGCGTTCTGGAGAAGTTCGAGCAGCTGACGCCCGCGATACCCCTCGATGGCGGCGAGTTCCCTGTTCGCATGGCCCACGAGCTCCTTGGGCTGCCGGGTGTAGAGCTCAAGCTGGTCGGAGGCGAGCTTCCCCACCGCCCGCTGCGCCGCGTCGATGGATGCGAGCGCGCGCGCGGACTCCGGTGCCAACGGCGGGGCGCTCACTGTCGCGGTGGCCTGGTGCGTCACTCCCGAACTCCTCAATCGGTGGCCGGACGGTGCGTCCGGCAGTCATGGCCTGGGCGCCAGCGGTCTTCGCCCTGTCGCCTGTCGTCTCCGAGTTACCACATTACGGTAGCCGAAAAAAATCTCGCGGCCGCAAGCGGCCCATTCGTCGCTGGAGGGCCGTTGTCGTCGTCAGGTCGTGCGGTAACTCTAGTTACCGAGTTACCACAGCAAAACAGCGTGGATTCTTCCCCCGTCGCATGCAGCCCGAGCCCCGTGAGGGCCCGGTCAGACGAGCGAGGAGTTCCACGTGTTGCAGCAAGACTCGATCGGAAAGGCAAGGGACGAGAGCGATGAGGCGCCTGCTGCGGAGGAGCATATCACGCTTTCGCAGGCGGCGAAACTCGCCCCTGGGCGGCCTTCGCCGAACTGCGTGTGGAGGTGGTGCCGCGAGGGCGTCAAGGCGGCCTCGGGGCAGCGAGTACGACTCAAGCACGTGCGTTTCGGCTCCCGCATCTACACCACGCGTCGGTGGCTGAACGCCTTCGGCCTCGCGCTTGCCGAGGCGGACGCGATCCACTTCGAGCGTGGGGACCAAACCAAGGAAGTCACTGTTCCTACCGCAACTCGCCGACGGAGCCGGCGTTCGCGCGAAGCCACGCGCGATGAAGCCCGCCGCCGCCACGACCAAGCGGAGCGAGAACTCGCGGAGGCGGGCCTGTGAACACCACGTTTCCCCGCTCGACCGGCCCGCCCCTCGTGCGGCTCGGCCAAGGCGACTTCGTCCGCGACATCTTCCCGCACGACCTCATCCCTGATGGAGACCACATGACCGCGACCACCCTTATGAACCAGATCAACAAGGGCCGCAGGCCCAAGCCTCGCCGCGTCATGCTGTACGGCACGCATGGCATCGGCAAGAGCACGTTCGGCGCGATGGCCGAGAGCCCGATCTTCATTCCGACCGAGGACGGCCTGGGCGACATTGAGTGCGAGTCGTTCCCGCTGGCCCGCTCGCTCGGCGACGTGATGGCGGCGCTGGAAACGCTGTACTCCGGCGAGCACGGGTACAAGACCGTCGTCATCGACTCCCTCGACTGGCTCGAGCGGCTGATCTGGAACGAGGTCTGCGAGGACGAGCAGGTCGAGAGCATCGAGAAGATCGGGTACGCGAAGGGGTATGCCTTCGCCATCGACAAGTGGCGGACAGTGCTCGGCGCGCTGGACGCCCTCCGCGGCGACCGCGGCATGACGGTGATCGTCATCGCGCACGCCAAGATCGAGAAGTTCGAGAACCCCGAG
>DAOMOV010000271.1:0-2667 GCA_035444505.1 Terrimesophilobacter sp. | reverse complement strand
CTACAGCCACGCCTTGCCTTCCCCGCGGTAGGTCGGGAGGGTGTCGATCACACGATCCCCCTCGATGATGCTGATCTCGTTGACGTGCTCCGCGAACTCCCCCGACTTGGTGTGCCTGAACCACACGCGGTCGCCAACGGTGAGCCCGGATGCGCCCGTGAGTGGGGTCTGAACCTCGCCCGCCATCTCGCGGGCCACCATCCGCAAGCCTTCGGGCCACACGGGCAGGGGCACGCGGTCGGGGGCGGGAGGGCCGGATGCGATCCAGCCGCCGCCGAGCACCGTCGCGATGTCGGGTCGCGGTTTGCGTACGACGGAGAGTGCGAGCGCCGCGGCGGGGGCAGGCCTGAAGCGCGTGTAGTGGTCGAAGAGGTGGGGACCAAACAGCCCACTGCCGGCGGCGATCTCGGTGATGGCGCGCTCGGCACTCGTCGTCTCGATGGAGCCGGTGCCGCCCCCGTTGACGAACTCGAGCTTGGCCACCTCGCGCACGGCGGCGACGACGGCCGCGCGCCGCTCGGCGAGTTCGGCGGCGGAGTTCCGCTGCATCCAGCGCACCACGGCGCCGAACACGGGCCTGCCTGCGGGTCGGTCGACGGTGCCCGCGATCTGTCCTTCATACGCCATGAGACCAACGAGGTCGAACCCGGGGCGCTCGACGATGTGCTGCGCTAGGGAGCGGGCGTCGTCGACCGAGTGCACGGGTGAGCGCCACGCGCCCGTGTGTCCGAGAAGGGGTGCGTTCCAGGCGGCGTCGAGTTCGAGGCACACGCGGATGCTGTGTCGCTTCGTCGGCGCCACAGCACTGTCGATGAGGTCGAGTCCCTCGACCGAGTCGACCATGAGCGTCACGCGACCCGCGAGCTCGTCGCTCGCACCAAGCTTCGCGAGTGCGGCTCTGTCGGCCGTCGGGTAGCCGACCACGACATCCTGAATCGTCTCGGCCAGCCAGAGCGCTTCGGGCAGCGTGTAGGCGAGCACCCCGTGGTAGCCCTGCATCGCCTCGACCGCTTCGATGATGCCACGCACCCGCAGCGATTTCGTCGCGACCCGGATGCTCGGCGGCACGGGGCGATTCGTCGCGCGGCGGTCGAGCAGGTCGTGGGCGTTGTGGGCGAGAGCCTCACGGGAGACCACGGCGATGGGTGTGTCGAGGTGCGCGGTCGCCGCGGCCAGGGACGGCCAGTACTGCGCTGGCGTCTGCCACGGACGGTCGCCCGGCCGACCAGCGGGTCTCTCGAGCTTGATGATGCGCTCCTTGCAGTGTTGGGCGTGTACCGTTCGGCGTGCGGCGTGCGCTGCGTGCCGGGTGGTTGCCTCGCCAGCGTAGTGCGGTTCGGGGCGGGGCGACATGCGCTCAAACGATAGCAATCGTCTGGCGGGGCGCTTACGCTGTCAACCGGAGAGGACCCCCAATGCGTCGAACAGTCATGAGCCCTGATCTGCCTCGCCGCAGCGTCACCCCCGCGGTGCGCCCCCTCATGGTGGCGCTCGCCCTGACTGTCGCCCTCGCCGGGTGCACCGGCGGTGACCCGGCCCCGCAGGAGCCGACTGGTCCGACTTCGCCGTCAAGTCTCCTAGGAGCAGGGTGCTCCGACCTCGTGAACCTGACCGATGTGCGGGCCGTGCTGGGCGAGGCGGTCGACGTGGTCGATGATCTGTTCTCCCCGGGCGGGTCGTGGCCGCTCGCATCCGTCGGCCTGATTCAAGCGGGTGGGCTCAAGTGCGAGTGGAGTGACCGGGCGAACCAGGCGGGCGACTACGAGGCGCTGCTCGAGGTCGACGTTCTGCCCAACGCGGCGGACGAGTGGAGCGAGTGGTTCACCGCGATGAGCGGCAACTACCCGAACGAGAGCGAGGACGGCACGACGCTCTGGTCGTGCGACTCATCGCTCGGCGGCTCGTACCACTACTGCAAGTACGACGTGTTCGCGGGCGGCAACTGGGCGGCGATCTCGGTGAGCAACATGGCGGCGGATGCCGATGCGACCCCGATCGTGGACACGATCGCTGCGGCGCTCACCTCAGCCACCTCTCCTGCGGCCGAGTGGTCGGCTCCCCCGCTCGCGGGGCTCCCGGCGACGTGTGAGGAACTGCTGCCGCTGGACACGGTTCGCACCGTGCTCGGCGTCGACGACATGGATGTGCGTGACGCGCCTCTGCTCATGCCGTACCTGCACAACACGGGTCTTGACGGTGCGCTGAATTGTTCCTGGGTGAACCCGTTCTCTTCTGCCCTCGGCACACCGCTGCAGGTGGTCGTGTTGCCCGGTGCCGGTTGGGCGTGGGAGTCATCGTGGGCGATCCCACGACCCGACTTCAGCCCCGCCGCCGCGGTTGCCGAGTTGGGTGACGCCGCGTTCGCGGGCTGCCAGCCGGTCGACAACCCGCCCTGCTTCGTCGACGTGCTCCTGGGCGATGCATGGATCGCCCTCGACGGTCGCGGTGCGGCCGACGAGCGCACCCTCACGGAACTCGCCGAAGTGATTCTGGCGAACCTCAATAATTGAGTGCTCCACGAGAAAGCGTGCCCCCGAAGGGACTCGAACCCTTACTGTGGCGATTTTAAGTCGCCTGCCTCTGCCATTGGGCTACGGGGGCGCGCACGCGTAGTACGCCCCGTAAGCCTAATCAGCCCTTGGGTCGTGCCGCGAACTCCACGAACGC
>DAOMOV010000270.1:0-2682 GCA_035444505.1 Terrimesophilobacter sp. | reverse complement strand
GAGCTGGGTAGGCCATGAGTCGCCAGGCTTCGTCGTAGATCACCCACCGGTGCCCGCCGTTCGGGTCCATCAGCGCCGATTCCATCCACGCCGAAGAGCACGTCATGAGCACGGAGATGAGCGTCGAGTTCTCCGCCACCCGCGACAGGTCTAGCGACACCATCGGCAGCGACGGGTCGAAGCGCACGGTGCTCGGGCCGTCGAACAGTCCCGCCAAGTCGCCGGCCACGAGTCTCCGCAGCGCGTGCCCGACGAGTCGGCCGTCCTCGGCGAGCCTGCCGTCATCGTTCTCGGCGTTCGGAGCGAGGATGCGGTCGACCACCATCGGAAGGATCGGCACCTCGGCCGAGCGCACCGCATCAGCAAGCGCGATGTCGACGGCTGTGTGCTCCAGTGGGGTAAGGCCGCGGTCGAGGACGGTCTCGGCGAGCGCGCCGATCAGGTTGCGTCGTCGGGAAGTGACCTGGCTCTGACACTCGGCATCGCTGAGGCCCGAAGGCCGGTGCCCTTCATCGAGGGGATTCAGCCGCGTAGACATCCCGTGCCCCAGCATGATCGCCCGACCGCCGACCGCCTCAGCGACGGCCGTGTGCTCGCCTTTCGGATCGCCGGGTACGTACACCCTCCGACCGAATGGGATTGACCGTGTATAGAGACTCTTGGCGAGCGAGGACTTGCCGGAGCCGACGATCCCTGCGAGCACGATGTTCGGCGCGGTGATGATGCCCTGCGCGTAGAGCACCCACGGGTCGTAGACGAACGACGCCCCGCTGTAGAGATCCTGGCCGACGAACACGCCAGCGGAGCCGAGCCCGCCCTCGGCGAGGAACGGATACGCCCCTGCCAGCGTCGCGCTTGTGTCCTGGTGGCGCGGAAGCCGGAAACGGCCGGGCGTGCGGAGTGCTGCGGGCCTCGTCTCGCCGGACGGTGGCAGGTAGGTCGTCGCCCGCCTTGCCTCGCGTTCCGCCTCCCATATCGCCCGCGCCCGCTCCTGCTGAGCCTTGCGGTCGGCGGTCTCGATCTTGCTCGCCGCTCGCCGTCGCGCCTTCCGCGCGGCGCGGCGCTCGCCCGCCGGGTCGAGCAGGACCGCGGTGTGCAGGAGCTCGCGGTCGCCGGGGCTCATAGCGATAGTCCTCGCCGGGAGCTGACCGGGAGTGCCTCGAACGGGTCGCGGGAGAACGGGTCCAACTCAGGTCGACTGGCGACAGGTGCCGGGTGCCACGCGATGTAGCTCGAATGCTGCGACGCCTGATCGACGGCGGTCTCGGCTGACTGGACGAGTTCTGCGGCCCTGCGCAGTGCGTTGGCGGCGGCCCAAGCCTCGTCAACCCCGGCCTCGTGGTCGCCGTTGTCGAGGAACGCCTTGTCCTGGTGCAGAACATGCGCCGCCGCGACCTGCTCCAGTACTTGCTCCAGGGAGCGCAGCGTCCCTAGCAGCTCGCCGACCACCTGATAGGTGTCCTCGGGGTCGGCGAAGGTCCGGCTCGCATGAGCGAGCGCCCGCACCGCCTGGCGGGTCTCCGTGGCGTCCTGCACGGGGTTGCTGAAGGTTGGCATGGCTACTCCTTCCGGGGTCGAGGGCTGGGTGCGTCACACGTCCCGACAGAGCGGGATCGCGGCGACGGTGAATGCGGTGGCCTGCTGGCCGACGAGTCTGCGCGTTTCGCAGGACGCCTGGACCGCGGCTTGCTCGATGGCGGCGACGGCGGCATCCAGCTCATCGACCGTGGGCGCGGAGACGGAGATGAGGCCGGTGTAGCGGAGCACGCCGTGCCCCGCGGTGAGGTCGGACTCCTGCTGGAGCACGTCCTGGTACTCAGCCGTGCGCGAGGCGTCCTCGACCTGACCGATCTTCGCACGTTGGGTCGCGTCGGAGAGCAGGCCGACCTTCTTCTTCCGCAGGTCGCGGGCCGCGATGTCGGCGCGAACTGGCGTGCAGATGAGCGAGAACGACCGCTGCACGCCGGAGGTGAGCAGCAGCGGCGCGAGGAATCCGGGGAACACCTGCGAGCGCGGCCACTCGGAGAGCCAAAGCACGGTGTGGTGCGCGGAGTCGGTGCGCACGCGATCCCAGCTCTCGGTCACCGCGACCGGCCCCGCGGTGGCGAGGGAACGCCCGATGTCGGCGTGCCGCTCCAGCGCGGGCGCGGCAGCCGGGTCGTAGGCGGAACGCAGGATGACAGCGACCTCGCCAGGCGCGAGCCAGCCGGTCGTGGCGAGGTCCGCAGCGCGCAGCGCCGTGACGAGCGTGGTCATCTCCTGACGCAGCACGGCGGCAGCTCCACGGATGCCGCCGCCCGCTGAGCGGATCTGCCGTCCCGAGGCGTTCATATCGAGCGCAATCGAGATGGTCGTCGCATGGCGCTCGCCGGTCGGCCCAGCACGCTCGATCAGCTCCCGGTAGGTGGTCGCAGGCCAGGAATCATCGTCGGTGCCGTGCCTGGCCCACCATTCGGCGAGCCCCGTTCCTGAATCCGGCAGCGTCCGCTCGCAGACCTGGAGCCGGGCGATCCGGCCCGAGCGGCACGCGGTAGCGAGCACCCGACCCCAGCCGTTGATCCGCCGCTCCTGCTCGCCCGGATCGAGCAGCACGAACGCCGGGTGCGTCACCCCCAGCACCGCGGTCAGGGTCTGAGCGTGGGGGTCGTGCACCATCGCCGCACCCGTCTCGGGATCGACCCA
>DAOMOV010000269.1:0-2694 GCA_035444505.1 Terrimesophilobacter sp. | reverse complement strand
GTTCCGGGAGACCCGCACAGCCTCGGCCCGCGTGATCGTGCACTTCGTCGAGACGATGACGGGCATTCGCGCCGTGAAGGCGTTCCGCAAGGAGAAGCGCAATGAGGGCGAGTTCGGCGAGCTCGTCGAGGAGTACCGTGACGCCAACGCGCGCGCCATCAACCTGTTCGGCGTGTACGACCCGGGCCTCGTGCTCATCGGCAACGTCGCGCTCGCTGCGGTGCTGCTCGTCGGGGGCCTGAGGGTCGCGGATGGCGTGCTCGAGATCGGGGTGCTGCTGGCGACGCTTCTCTACACGCGGTCGTTCTTCGCTCCCGCCGAGGAGCTCGCGATGTTCTACAACTCGTACCAGTCAGCGGCGGCGGCGCTCGAGAAGATCTCCGGCGTGCTGGAGGAGAACCCGAGCGTTCCCGACCCCACCGGTCCGATCGATCTGTGGCAGGCGAAGGGCGCCGTGAACTTCGACGCGGTCGAATTCGCGTACACGACCGATCGTGTGGTGCTGCCGGAGTTCACTCTCGACATCCCCGCGGGGCAGACGATCGCTCTCGTCGGGGCGACGGGCGCCGGCAAGTCGACCCTCGCGAAACTCATCGCCCGGTTCTACGACCCGAGCTCGGGCGCGGTCACCCTCGACGGCGTCGACCTGCGTCAGCTGCACCCTAAGGATCTTCGCCGCGCAATCGTCATGGTCACGCAGGAGGCGTACCTCTTCTCAGGCACGGTTGCGTCGAACATTGCTCTCGGCAAGCCGGATGCGACCCGAGACGAGGTTGTTCGAGCCGCGAAGGCGGTGGGGGCGCACGAGTTCATCGAGTCACTGCCGGATGGCTATGACACCGACGTGAACAAGCGGGGCGGTCGCGTGTCGGCGGGTCAGCGGCAGCTGATCTCGTTCGCACGCGCATTCATTGCCGACCCCGTGGTGCTGATCCTGGATGAGGCGACGGCGTCGCTCGACATCCCCAGCGAGCGCCTGGTGCAGGAGGGCCTGCAGACGCTGCTCGCGGATCGCACCGCGGTCATCATCGCGCACCGCCTGTCGACGGTGGCGATCGCTGACCGGGTGCTCGTGATGGAGAACGGACGCATCATCGAAGACGGACCACCGGCAGAACTGATCGCGGGCACGGGCAAGTTCTCGAAGATGCACGCCGCGTGGCGCGAGTCGCTCGTCTGAGGTCGGTTCGCCGGTCGAGCGCCTCAGGACGGCGCTCGATCACCGGAGAGGGTAGTAGCGTGCGAGGCGCAGGTTGACGCGGTAACCGGATGCCGTGGCCACGAGCGGGGTCCCCTCGGCTTCGTAGTGCACGAGTGCTTGGCTCTCGTGGCACACGGGCGGTTCACCGGATGCCCGGATGACCCGCCACCAGGGCACCTCATCGCCGTAGCGAGCCATGACAGTGCCCACAGCCCGGGCCGCGCGAGTGCCGACAGTTGCCGCGACATCCCCGTAGCTCATGACCTGCCCGGGCGGAATGGAATCGACAACCTCGAGCACCCGTGAGACGAAGTCGTCCCCCGGCTCGGACATCAGAGTGCCAGCACCCCGAACTTCTCGCCGTACTGCGTTTCGCTCTCGACGGTGAAGCCCAGGCTCGTGAAGAACGCCTCGGGGCCGTCCTCGCCAGGCTCCCAGAGTGCCGTGAGCTGGGTGAACCCGCGCTGGCGGGCCTCGTCAGCGAGAGCGAGTACGGCGAACCGTCCGACACCGTGACCCTGCGCCTCCGCTGCGACGTGCACACGCCACACGCAGCTCCGGAACTCCTCCTGCTGCGCATCCGCGTCGAAGTTTCCTCGAATGAAGCCGACGACTTTGTCCCCGTCGTGCACGACCCGCGGCCACGAGGTGGTCGGGTCGAGGTAGTTGTCGGCGATGGCGTAGGTCGGTGGGGTCACGAAGGCCTCTTGCCCGGGACGCAGCGTCAGATTGTTGGCTGCCACGATATTGCTCGCCGACAGTTCTTCGAGTCTGAAATCAGCCATGCCACTCAGGCTAGCCTGACCCACCGTCTGCCACCTATAGATATCTCGATGTCGAGATATTTCGGGTTGCCTGTAAACTGTTCGATGGCCCATGAGGCCCCGCAGACTAAGGAGAACCCGTTGGCGAAGATCAAGGTGGAGGGAACCGTCGTCGAGCTCGATGGCGACGAGATGACCCGCATCATCTGGCAGAAGATCAAAGAGACTCTCATCCACCCGTATCTCGACATCAACCTCGAGTACTACGACCTCGGCATCCAGCACCGTGACGATACCGACGACCAGGTCACCATCGACGCCGCGCACGCGATCCAGAAGCACGGAGTCGGCGTGAAGTGTGCGACGATCACCCCCGATGAGGCGCGCGTCGAGGAGTTCGGCCTGAAGAGCATGTGGAAGAGCCCCAACGGCACGATCCGCAACATCCTCGGCGGTGTGATCTTCCGGGAGCCGATCATCATCTCGAATATCCCACGGCTCGTTCCCGGCTGGAACAAGCCGATCATCATCGGCCGTCACGCCTTCGGCGACCAGTACCGCGCCACCGACTTCCGCTTCGCCGGCGAGGGCACACTCACCGTCGAGTTCACTCCCAAGGGCGGTGGCGAGCCCCAGAAGTTCGAGGTCTACCAGGCGCCCGGCGACGGTGTCGCTCAGGTGCAGTACAACCTGGATGCGAGCATCCGCGACTTCGCCCGCGCCTCGCTG
>DAOMOV010000268.1:2194-2699 GCA_035444505.1 Terrimesophilobacter sp. | reverse complement strand
AGCACGGCCAGCCTTATTACGGCCGCTTCGGCACCGCGTCGCACCGGATGCTCGCGAGCCACTTCTTAACGACGTTCCCGCAACTGGAGGAGGTGCGGTTCACTCACCGCTGGGCGGGCGTCATCGATACGAGCACGCGCTTCACGGCGTTCTTCGGCCGCGCCCACGGTGACCGGGTGGCGTACGCGGCGGGATTCACCGGTCTGGGTGTCGGCTCGAGCCGGTTCGCCGCGAGCGTCATGCTCGACCGGCTGGGTGGGCTCGAGACGGAGCGCACCTCGCTCGAGCTGGTGAATTCGCTGCCGCTGCCGTTCCCGCCTGACCCGGTCGCCTGGATGGGGGTGGAGGTGTCGCGGTGGGCGATGGATCGCGCCGACCACAACGAGGGTCGCCGTAATCTGGTGCTTCGCACCCTCGATGCGGTCGGCCTTGGGTTCGACTCATGAGCGGCTTCATCGGGGGCACGTCGCGCGACTTCGACGACGGCGCTGTGGTGGCGGCGGGG
>DAOMOV010000268.1:0-2184 GCA_035444505.1 Terrimesophilobacter sp. | reverse complement strand
ATTCCGTTGTCGCCGCTGCCGAGGGAACAGGTCGTGGAGGGCGCGCCGAGTGCCGGTGCGGTGGCGCTGGGCACGTTCGCGGGCCAGGAGGTGGGTGTGTGGGAGCATTCGCCGGGCACGTCGACGGATGTCGAGGCCGACGAGCTCTTCATCGTGCTCTCGGGCCGCGCGACCGTGTTCTTCGTCGAGGAGGAACGCACTGTGCACCTCTCCGCCGGCTCGGTGATGCAGCTGTTCGCGGGCCAGCGCACCGAGTGGACGGTGACGGAGACTCTCCGCAAGGTATACGTGGCGTAGCCCGCCGTCTACTCCTCCACAGCTGACGGATGCGCGCAGCATTCCGCAGGTGGCCGGTGCCAGCGGCTGACGGACCGCGACCGCGCGGCACTCTGTCGTCATGACAGACAAAGACGATCTCGGCAGGCGGGGCGAGGACCTCGCAGCGGAATTTCTCGCGCGTCAGGGATACACGATCGTCGACCGCAACTGGCGTTCGCGCGGCGGCGAGCTCGACATCGTCGCCCAGCACGCGGAAACCACAGTCTTCGTCGAGGTCAAGACGCGGGCCGGCACCGGCTTCGGGCACCCCTTCGAGGCGATCACCGCACGCAAACTGGCGCGGTTGCGCACCCTCGCGATGGCGTGGTGCGACGCCCACCTGACGGGGCGCCGCGGCCCCGTACGTATTGATGCGATTGCGGTCATCGCGCCCCGCGGCGTCGAGCCGCGCATCGAGCACTTGAAAGCGGTCGGCTGATGGCCGTCGGCCGCACCCATGCGATCGCCCTCCTCGGGCTGCGTGGAGAGGTCGTCGAGATCGAGGCCGACTACTCGGGCCTGCTGCCCAGATTCGTGCTCATCGGGCTTCCGGATGCCGCGCTCGGCGAAGCCCGCGACCGCGTGACCGCTGCTGCAGCGAACTCCGGTTTCGACCTGCCCGCGCGTCGGCTCACCGTGAACCTGTCACCCGCGGCCCTCCCGAAGCAGGGCTCCGCGTTCGACCTCGGCATCGCCGTCGCCACACTCGCGGCAGCGGGAATCATCGCGGGTGACTCCATCGAACGCGCCGTGCACCTCGGCGAGCTTGGCCTCGATGGCCGGCTCCGCCCCACCGCTGGGGTGCTGCCCGCAGTGTCTGCAGCGGCCGCAGCGGGCTTCGACACCGTCGTCGTACCCACGGGAGACGCCGACGAAGCCTCGCTCGTGCCCGGCATCCGTGTTGTCGGTGTGTCGAGTCTGCGTGAGGCAGCGATCTGGCACGGCGCCGAACTCGAACCCGTCGTGGTGGAGCCAATCCTGCGCACGCCCGACCCGGAACCCGCCGACAGCGCCCTCGACCTCGCCGACGTCATCGGCAACCGCGAAGCCGTGGAGGCGATGATTGTTGCCGCGGCCGGAGGGCACCACGTGTTCCTGCTCGGCCCGCCCGGCTCAGGCAAGACCATGCTTGCGGCACGGCTGCCGGGGCTGCTGCCCGACCTTGAGCCCGCGGAGGCGCTCGAAGTCAGCTCCGTGCGGTCGCTCGCGGGCCTCGCCGTCGGGTCATCGCTCGTGCGGCGGCCACCGCTCGAAGCGCCTCATCACACGGCCACATCCGCAGCCCTCGTGGGCGGGGGGAGCCGCATCATCCGCCCCGGCGCTGCCGCGCGCGCGAGCGGGGGAGTGCTGTTCCTCGACGAAGCACCCGAGTTCTCGAGCTCCGTGCTCGACGCCCTGCGGCAACCACTCGAATCCGGAGTGATCAGCGTGCACCGAGCCAACGCGGTCGCGCACTACCCGGGCCGCTTCCAGCTCGTGCTCGCCGCAAACCCCTGCCCGTGCGGGCAGTATGGCGACCGCGACTCACAATGCACGTGCACTCCCGCCACCCGCCGCAAATACTTGGGGCGGATGTCAGGCCCACTGCTCGACCGCATCGACATCCAACTTCGCGTACCGCGCATCACGAGCGCGCAACTCCGAGTCGGTGCCGACACCGAGCGAGTGTCAACCGCCGCCGCACGCGAACGGGTCGTGCGCGCCCGGGCCCGCGCGGCCGAGCGACTCACGGCGACGCCGTGGCGGGTCAACAGCCAAGTACCCGGGTCGTGGCTTCGCGGCCCGAACGTTCGACTCGCCCCATCAACAACATCCGCCCTCGATCGCGCCCTCGAGCGCGGCGGCATCTCCATGCGCGGCTACGAC
>DAOMOV010000267.1:0-2721 GCA_035444505.1 Terrimesophilobacter sp. | reverse complement strand
TACACGGAATGACACGGATGTCATTACCCCACATGTTGTGTTTTCGGCGTGTCGCACAGTTTATCTGGTACGACCGACATCGGGGTTACACGGTGGTGCTTCTCCCGCGTGGTCGGAAGGTTGTTCCTGCGCTTTCGAGGAGTGATCGGATGCGGGCGTGTGAGTACCCCGTTTCCAATTCGATATCCCGGATTGATCGGCCGGCTTCGTACCGTCGACGGAGTTCGGCGCCGAGCACTTCGGCGGCGTGGGGGTCCACGCGCATACGAGGTTTGAGGTGGGGGACGTCGATGGGTCCGCCGCTGTAGCCCCGGTGGGTCTTTCCGCGTGGCTGGGCGTCATCGGATGCTTCATTTCCCCACGCGGTCCACCCGGGTTGAGCGTATCGGGCGAAAAGTTCGAGGTAGGGGCCTGGTGAGCAGGCTTCGATGAGCGGGTATTGTTCGTCGGGTTTGCGGCTGTGTTCGCGCTTGCGCGATTCGATCATATTGACCTGGCTGCGGCCGGGCTGCAGGGTTCGCAGCGAGCCCCTCACTCCGAACAGCACGAGCTCGGTGACGTTGCGGAAGTAGAAGCCAACTCCGCGACCATCGGGTCCACCGTCTTTGCGGCGTTTCGCCCAGACGATGTTGGAGACGTAGCGAAAACCCCAGGCTTCCATCACCTTGATGCCTTCGGGCAGCAGAGCGTTGGGCACCCAGAGGTAGAGGTGCGCGTTGTCAGCGGCGATGTCGGCAACCCGCATTGCCATGATGTCGTCGAGGCTCATGGTGCCGTAGCGGTCGAGCCTTCGGTGCTCAGGCGCGACCTTGCCGGTGCGGTTCGCGAACCTCCACGGTGGGTCGGCGAGGATCGTCCTGAATCCCCCATCGACCTCCGGGAGCGACGCGATCGAAGCGTCGTCAACGAGCGGGGGCGGCTCAATCGCCTCGATGGACATGCGACTCCTTTTAAGATCTTTATCGCTAACGATTTAGATCTTATGGATTGCCACCGACATCCGGCTCGGCCACGTAGCGTGTTGCCGAACTAGAGCGACGTCGGCAATTGCCAGACTCGCCCTCCGCTGTCGTAGGCCTCCTGGATCGGTTGGAAGTTGGTGACGCGAGCAGGTTCCACACCGATGACGAGAAGCGGGCACTCGCCTCCTCCGCCGAGGTTCACGCGCGGTACGAGCTTGTCCCAGTGAGTGGTCGATTGGCCGTACTTGACGCTGGTTGACGATGCAGTGGAAACGACCGTATTGGAGATGATGCGTTGAAGCTCAGGCCCTCGAGTGACGATGATGCCGACGGCGATGGCGCCTTCGCGGTGGAGTGCTTGGAAGTTGAGCAGATCGCGGTCGAAGAACGGGTCTTTGTTGTTCCACTCGACCTCGAGAGCGACACCAGGGTATCCGGATGGGTCGACTCCCGTCGCAAACATGTCGATTTCGTGGCCGCGAGCTCGGTGGAGAAGTCGATCGTCGAGTCGCTTCTCGATGGTGATGTTGCGCTTGCCCCAGCCGAGTTTTTCCAGCGACGCATCGAACCGGGCGGTGTGGGTTGCCCGCGATCCGCCACCAGAGAGGATCTCTTCGGCCTGGATGCTGAAGTGTTCGAGCACATGCACGAGATCAGAGAATCGCTGAGGAAACGCGTACCGGAGAATGATGTCCGCGTAGCGAGTGACCCCGTACCGGTATCCCGCGGGGAACACCTCGGTCGGCTCACCGATCATGCCCGCCGGGTCTGGAAGGCTCGCGTTGTCCGCGTTTCCGTCATGAGGCGACTTCGAGTTCACTCGACCATTGTGGCACCGACCACCGATTCCGCCGCCAGCCCTTGAAGCAGTCTCAGAGGAGTACGGTGAAAGTACGCCGCCGACGTTGTGGGCGGCTCGTCGAGAAGTAAGGAGTTTGTCGTGTCTGAGCAATGGTTGCCGTCACTGATCACCGCCACACCGGAGGAGGGCTTCCAGCTGGCCATCACCCTGTCGCGCCGGGGAGTGAAGTTCACGCAGCCCGACGTGAGCGTGCTGAAGAAGCTGCGCCCGGACTACGCGAACAACGCCGACAGTCTCACCGCGGCATCGCACGTCGTGGCGATCAACTTCCAGACCGTCGCGTCTGCGAATAACTACTGGCGCTGACGTCGGCGTGCCCACCGGCGCCTACCGGCGGGCACGACCTCACAGCGGCAGGGCCGCCTCCGACCAGGGGTCGGGGTTTCCGAAGCGGTGCGCGGTGATCGCGATGGCCTGCTCGCGCAGGAATGGGAGCAGCTCCACACGACCCGACTCGGTGACCGCGTCGGCGTAGATCGCCACATCGGGGCTGCCACCGAGCGCATCCGCGAGCTCCTTGTGGCCACCGCCGACCAGGCGCACGCGCGACTCATTCAGGCCACCCGCAGCCGTGCGGGCCAGCCACTGCTCGTCGGCTTCCACGACGACGGATGCCCCGCTCGTCCTGATCGCCCGCTCCAGTGCCGCGGACAGCGGCTCGGCGACACTCACCGACAGCAAGCGGCCGAGGCCGTCGCCACCGGCGCGCACGCCAGCCATCACCACGCGGGCGAACTCGTCGACCGAGCCGCCGCCGTTCAAGCGCACCGCGACGGGCAGGGGGAGGTAGCGGAACACGTCCCGCTCCACACCCAGAGCCGACACGTCCTTGGCGACGCCGAACTCGCGCTCCCACTCGATCTGGTCGCTGCGAGCGGACCGCTCGACCAGTTCGCT
>DAOMOV010000266.1:0-2728 GCA_035444505.1 Terrimesophilobacter sp. | reverse complement strand
GCGAAGCTGAGGGAGTGGCTCTCGGCGAAGCCGAAGTTCGCGAAGGCCTGGATCTTGCGATAGATATCGTCGGCCACCTCACCGGTGAGCCCGTTGGCGGCCATGCCCGCGTAGAGCTTCTCGCGCAGCCGCTCGATGCGCTCGATGCCGCGTTTCGAGCCCATGGCGCGGCGCAGCAGGTCGGCGTCTTCGGGGGTGCAGTTGCCGACGGCGACCGCCATCTGCATGAGCTGTTCCTGGAAGACGGGGATGCCGAGGGTGCGCTCCAAAGGTTCGACGAGCTTCGGGTGGGCGTAGCTGACGGGTTCTGTGCCCATGCGTCGGCGCACGTAGGGGTGCACGGCGCCGCCCTGGATTGGTCCGGGGCGGATCATGGCGATCTCGACGACGAGGTCGTAGAAGCAGCGCGGTCGCAGGCGCGGCAGCAGGCCCATCTGGGCGCGCGATTCGACCTGGAACACCCCGATGGCGTCGGCGCGGCACAGCATGTCGTAGACGCCGGGCTCCTCGCGGGGGATCGTGGCGAGTTCCCACTCGTGGCCGAGGTTCTCGCGGATGAGATCGAAGCAGTACTGCAGAGCGGCGAGCATGCCGAGGCCGAGGAGGTCGAATTTGACGAGGCCCATCCAGGTGCAGTCGTCTTTGTCCCACTGCACGACGGTGCGGCCGTCCATGCGGCCGTGTTCGATGGGCACGACCTCGCCTACGGGCCGGTCGGTGAGCACCATGCCGCCGGAGTGGATGCCGAGGTGCCGGGGGAACCTCAGCACCTGCTGGGCGAGGTCGATGACGGGTGCGGGGATGTCGGTGCCGTCCCCTCCGACGATGCTGTGCCGCTCGATCTGCTTCGACCAGGCATCCTGCTGCCCGGGGGAGTGGCCGAGCGCTTTGGCCATGTCGCGCACCGCGTTCTTGGGGCGGTAGCTGATGACGTTGGCGACCTGGGCCGCGTTCTGACGTCCGTAGGTGTCGTACACGTACTGGATGACCTCTTCGCGCCGGTCACTGTCGAAGTCGACGTCGATATCGGGCTCTTCGTCGCGCATGCTGGAGAGGAACCGTTCGAAGGGCAGGTCGTAGTAGATGGCGTCGACCGCCGTCACGTTCAGCAGGTAGCAGACGGCTGAGTTGGCGGCGCTGCCGCGCCCCTGGCAGAGGATGCCGCGGCTGCGCGCCTCGCGCACGATGTCGTGCACGATGAGGAAGTAGCCGGGAAAGTCCTTCTGCTCGATGACGGCCAGTTCACGCTCGATGCGGCTGCGGTCGGTCTCGGTGAGGTCGGGGTACTTGTGGGGCACGGTCTGCCAGACGAGGTGCCGCAGCCAGCTCATGGGGGTATGGCCCTCGGGCACCCGCTGCTTCGGGAGTCCGGGTCTGAGGCTGCGCAGGCGGAACCCGAGCTCGTCGGCGTACTCGACGGTGCGTTCCACGGCTCCGGGGTAGCGGGCGAAGCGGGCGGCCATCTCGTCGCCGCTGCGCAGGTGGCGGCTGGATGCGGGCAGCCACCCGTCGAGCTCGTCGAGGCTGCGGCGCGCCCGCACGGCGGCGAGGGCGGTGGCGAGCTGGTGCTGCCGGGGGGTGGCGTGGTGAACGTTGCCGGTGGCGACGGTCGGCAGGCGGTGGGCGGCGGCCAGTTCGGCGAGGGAGTCGTTGAGGGCGTCGTCGAGGGGATCCCCGTGGCTGCTGAGCTCGACCACCACGCTGTCGCGACCGAACAGGGCAACCAGCCGGTCCAGTTCGGCGGAGGCCGCCGCGGTGCCGCCCTGTTCCAGCGCCTTGCGCACGGTGCCCTTCCGGCATCCGGTGAGCACGAGCCAGTGCCCATCGGCGCGGGCGGCCAGTTCGTCGAGATCGTAGACGGGTCGGCCCTTCTCGCCGCCGGTGAGCTGGGCGTGGGTGATGGCGGCGGCGAGCCGGTGGTAGCCCTCCTGCTGACGGGCGAGCACGAGCAGGTGGCTGCCCTCGGGGTCGGGCACGCCGTTCTGGGGGCTGTTCAGGCCGAGGGAGAGTTCGGCACCGAACACGGTGACCAGCTGCGGGTGCTGCTCCGCAGCCTCGGCCATGCGCGCGACCCCGTAGAAGCCGTCATGGTCGGTGAGGGCGAGTCCGTGCAGGCCCAGCCGTGCGGCTTCTTCGAGGAGTTCCTCGGGCTGGCTGGCTCCGTCGAGAAAGCTGAAGGTGGAGTGGGCGTGCAGTTCGGCGTAGCGAACGGTGCTGCGCGCCGCTTCGGGCTCGGTGCGGCTCGGCTCGTAGGGTGCACGCTTATGGGAGCGGGGTGCGTCGTCGCCCCCTTCCGCTGGTCGAGTAGCCGCCGCAGGCGGCGTATCGAGACCGGCTGTACGTCCTGAAAGCGTGGCTTCGTATTCGCGCCACGTACGGGGTGGGTTGGTCCAGCCCATCAGTCGTACCTGGCTTCGAGCCACCAGCTGTTCTGGTGCAGGCCGAGCAGCCAGGCGGTGCCGTTCGCGTCGACGACCTGGAAGCGGTGGGCGTGGCTTGCGGTGTCGGCGTCCCACCAGCGCTCGGTGACGGCCCACGGCCCCGCCCAGGCGTGGATGCGCAGGGTTCCCCGGGAGCCACTCATACTGACGGGCGGGGCGGTGAGGATGCCCCGGTCGTCCACGCCGACTTCGCTGCCGTCGCCCGCGAACACGGTCACGGGGTGCGGCGGGCGGTACACGGTGGTGGGGCTCAGCGGAGGGAGCCGGCCGGGCCAGGGGCGCTCTGG
>DAOMOV010000265.1:0-2761 GCA_035444505.1 Terrimesophilobacter sp. | reverse complement strand
CCACCACTCTGCCGCCCCGGCTGATGTGCACCTCGCCGGTCTTCGTAATCCGGTAACTGAACGGGTCGTCCTTGAGGCCCATGCTCACAACCCTGCCACACGTCCGCGAGCGCGGCGCGCGACGCGGTACTGTCGTGTGCACGCACAGGGAGGGCCGATGGAACTGAGCTTCAGCGGCGTGGTCTGGTACTGGCGCGGACCCGCACCGTTCTACTTCGTGAGCGTGCCCGCGAACGAGTGCGACGACATCCGACTTGTCGCGAACGAGGTGACATACGGCTGGGGCATGATCCCGTGCGACATCACGATCGGAACCACCACGTGGTACACAGCACTGTGGCCGAAGGATGGCGGCTATATCGTGCCGCTCAAGAAGTGGGTGCGTGACGCCGAACAGGTCGACCTCGACGACGTGGTCGAGGTGACCCTCTCGGTGCGGAGCACCTAGCTCGCGGCCGCGGAGGCGATGCCGAGCCAGGTGTGCCGGTTGCCTGCCCAGCACCAGCCGACCTTGGGGGCACCGTTGCTGTCGGCGCCATCGCGTCCCGTGCCCCGGCTGATCCAGATCGCTGGCACGCGCGAGTCGAAACCTGTGCCCTTCGACTTGCGGGAGCCGATCGTCATGAAGCACCGGTTCGGCTCGAGCGTCCCGGGCGACTGCAGCAGCCAGGAGATGCCCTCGCTGACCGTGAGCGGTCTCCTGCCGCGTCGCTCGAGCTCGGGGAGCGCCTCGTCGGGGCTCCAGTTCGACAGGTCATCTCCGCGGTCGAGGTCGCGCACAAGGTACAGAGGAGTGTCGGGCACCGTGATCGAGCCGATGGGGACGAACCCGTCGACGTCGACCATGTCCACGACGACGAAGCCCGCCTTGTCGTTCAACCGCAACAGCGACGCCAGGGCCGACGCGGGAACGAGCGACGGATGCACAACCACAAGAGCGGTGCCTGACTCTGCGGTGTCGACGTCGAAGGGGTGGGTGAGCATCCGGAATTCTTCGTCGCTGCGCCGCGCGAGTGCGGGCACACCGAGGTCGATGAGCTGTTCAACCTGGTGAGCGACGGGTGGGAGGGTGACAGGTGTGGCGGCGGGAGCTGTGCGGACCATGGGACTCCTTGGCGTAGTGGCGGGTGTTGGTGCAACGCACGACCACTATTCCGCACTGGCGGGGGCTTCCTCTAGGACGCTTCGCGGGCGGTGACGCTCACGGTCACCGGGGTCGGGTTGGCGAAGAGGTCGAGCACGGGGCAGTGCGCGTCGACCGCGTCGCGCAACTCGTTGTACCGCTCCGAGGTTTCGGGCCCGGTGAGGGTCACGCTGAGACGCACGGCGTTGAACCCGGCGCGCACGGTCTCATCGATGCCGAAGAGTCGGCGGGCATCAAGGTCGCCCTCCGCGACCACGGTGATGTCGTCGAAGGGAATGCCGAGAGCTTTCGCGTAGAGCCGGTAGACGACGATCTGACACGAGATGACTGCGCCCAGCGCGAACTCGACGGGGCTCGCGGCCTCATCGTCACCGGCGAGCGCCTCGGGCTCGTCGATGAGGAACTCGTGCCTGCCCGCGGTGATCGCTGTTGCCACCGAGCCGACACCGGTGCCGGTGACGCGGTAGGTGAGGTGCGCGGTGGAGGGGTTGGTGGTGATGCGCTCGTGCCACGCTGTCGCGGCGCGCTCAAGGCGCTCGTCACGTTCGGCGGGGTTGATGGTGGAGGGCTGGGTGAGTGTGTTGGTGAGTGTCATGAGGCGACGCTAAGCGGGCGTCGTGCACCTGCACCAGCGCCACGGAAACACGGCGAAACGCCGCGTCACTCGGCGTCACAGACCGCTGTCGGACGGCCGCGCGGGCGAAGGCGAAACTCCTCGCGCATGCCCCCCACGCGATGCGGCCGGTCAGTCGTTTTCGTACTCGGTGATCTCGGTGAGCTTCTCGCCGTACCAGCTGTCGGGGTCGTGGTGAAGGTCGAGCCACACGTCGACGAGCGCCTTCGCGGCGGGAGCGGCGATGACGTTCTGCCCCATGCACAGGATCTGGGCGTCGTAGTTCTCCACCGCGCCGCGCACGGTGACGAGGTCATGGGCGGTTGCGGCTCGGATGCCGGGCACCTTGCTCGCGGCGATCGCCGTTCCCACGCCGGTGCCGCAGATCAGGATGCCGCGCTCGGCCTTCCCGTCGCGGATCGCCTCCGCCGCGCGGAACGACACCTGCGGGTAGGTCACGTCCTCCGTCGAAAGATCAATGACCTCGCTCACCCGCGGGTCGGCCTCGAGCTGTGCCTTGACTTCGTTCTTCAGTGCCGCCCCGTTGCCGGGTGCGCCGATGACGATTCGCATGGTTCGTCTCCGTTCTGTGTGATTCGAGTGTAGGCACCGATGCGACCGTGGTGGCGAGGCACCGCTGCCTTGAGCACTTCTGAGCGAATACCATGACGTGCATGAGCGGAGACGTGCGCAGCTTCGAGCACGACGGCACCATCATGATCTACACGGTCAGCGGCGCCGCGACGGGCGCCTCGTTCGTGCTCGTTCACGGCATCGGCATGGGCCGCCGGGTCTTCACGGAACTCGCTGAGAAGCTCGCGCCCCAGGGGCGCGTGTACGCGATCGACCTGCCCGGGTTCGGCGACTCCCCGGAGCCCGCAAGCGCCCTCAGTATGTCGGCATCCGGCGACTTCTTGGCTGAGTTCATCCGCAGCATCCCCAACACGAAGCCGACCCTCGTGGGGCACTCCATGGGCACCCAGGTCGTCGTCGAGGCGGTAGCG
>DAOMOV010000264.1:0-2808 GCA_035444505.1 Terrimesophilobacter sp. | reverse complement strand
CGAGTAGTCGGAAGGCGGCGCCGAGGGCGCGTTCGCGGGTGCCGGGGTCGCTGCGCATGTCGCGGGTGGCGTGCCGGCGGGCGTGGGGGAGCCGCTCGGCGAGCTGCAGCATCCGGTCGAATTTGAGCCTGTCTTGCCGCGCCCGCCAGGCGGGGTGGTAGATGTACTGCCGCCGCCCGGCCTGGTCGATGCCGGTGGCTTGGATGTGCCCCCGCTCGTCGGGGCTGACCCACACGTCGCCCCAGGCGGGTGGGATGGCGAGGTCGCGGATGCGTTGGCGCGCCTCCTCGGGGAGTGGCTCGCCGCGCTGGTCGAGGTAGCGGTGCCCGCGGCCATGTCGGATACGCGTCCACCCGGGGGCGGCGGGGTCGCTTCGGCGGGTTCTCATCGCTGGCGCTCGCTCATCCGGCAATCGTAGGCAGGGGTTGCGGGTGGTGGGCTGGGAATGCGGCTAAGATTGTGGAGGCTTTCGACGCTTCGGTGTCGGGGCAAGCCACGGGCTGTGGCGCAGCTTGGTAGCGCACCTGACTGGGGGTCAGGGGGTCGCAGGTTCAAATCCTGTCAGCCCGACAAGAAAGTCCCGGAAACTCAAGGGTTTCCGGGACTTTGAAGGCTAAGGGACTTGAACAGGTCATCGAAAACCCATCGCAAACCCCTCTACCTCACAGCATCGACCGCCTCGCCCTCTGATTCGGCGACGTTGTTCCGGGTTGTCCCACATTGGCCCGGAGGTGCCGTCGCACCTGTCTGGTATGGACACCGACACCGCATCGAACCCGTGGGGGCTGGAGCCGATGCTCGACGTGAGCGAGCTGGCGTCGTACCTCGGCGTGCCGGTCTCGACTGTCTACGACTGGCGCACGCGCGGTCTCGGGCCGCGCGCCTATCGCTTCGGCAAGCACCTCAAGTTTGCCGTATCGGACGTGCGGATCTGGATCGAGCAGCAGCGCGAACTCGAACCGCCGGAGCAGGCCGGGAGGTGACCCGATGAGCCGCCCGCGCCTGGCGATCGGCACCTTCGGCGAGATCGGCGTGGTGCGCACACCCGCAGGGAGGTACACCGCACGGGCTCGATATCGCGACTGGGATGGCAAGACTCGGCTCGTCGAGGCCACTTCCGATACGGGTAAGGCTGCGACACGCGCGCTCAAGCAGAAGCTCACGAGTCGTTCGTTGTTCCAGCCGTCCTCCTCGGCGCTCTCACCCGACAGCTCGTTCGGGGATCTGGTTGCGTACTGGCTGGAAGATCTCGACCTGGAGGACCGGCTCTCGCGGACGACTCGGCTGCTGTATGAGCGGAACATGCGCACGCTCGTGCTGCCCGCATTCGAGAACCTGACGCTCCGGGAAATCGGTGTCGCCCGCTGCGACCACTTCTTGAAGCAAATGGCGAAGAAGAGCTACAACCGTGCCAAGCAGGCCCGCGTCGTGTTGCGACTGGCGCTCGGCCTCGCGGTGCGGCACGAGGTACTACCGCGCAATCCGATGGATTCGGTCTCGCGCCTGCACCGGCCTCCGCATACCCCGAATGCGCTCACGCCGGTCGAGGTCAATGCAATCCGCATGGCGGTCGCGTTCTGGGAGGCGGGACGGGCCATGCCGGGGCCGAAACCCGACGGGCAGCTCGGCGCGATCGTCGAGGTCATGCTCGGCACCTCCGCGCGGATCGGCGAGGTTCTCGCGATCCGTCGGCGCGACGTGGACATCACCGGAGCTCCGCCGTCGATCCGCATCGCCGGAACGATCATTACGCGCAAGGGCGAGTCGACAATCCGGCAGGATCACCCGAAGACCGCGAAGTCCAGGAGAACCGTCGCGATCCCGACTTTCACCGCTGAGGCCGTGCGCAAACGCCTGACGCGACTCAACACGTCCTCACCTGACGCGCTGTTGTTCACTACCAGGGAAGGCACGCCGTTGACGACGAACAACGTGCGGCGACAGTTGCGCGATGTGCTGCGGCTTGCTGGGATCACCGGAGTCACACCGCACATGTTCCGTCGCACGGTTGCGACCGTCGTGAACGAGCAAGCGGGCGTCGAACTCGCAGCAGAACTGCTCGGCCACACCGATCCGAGAATCACCATCCAGCACTACATCCGCCGCAACGAGATGGTGAACCCCGCCACAGCCGAGCTGCTCGACCGAGTACTCGCCAAGGGGGAGGACATCCGATGAGCTCCCTAGTCATCGGAAACCATCACAGGTATGCTCTATCTGTAACGGATTCTGTCGGATTGGAGGTGATGATGGACGCCACAACGTTGCCTGACCTGCTGGGCTACGACGGCCTGGCCTCGCTGGGCCTCACCCGGCATGGCCTTGACCGGCTGATCGAGTCGGGTGAGTTCGAGCGCATCGCCCCCGGACTGTTCCTGCGGGCGGGGCTCGCGGACGATACGACGGCCGCGTGGATAGCGGTCGCCGCGAAGAAGCCCGACGCGACGCTGTGCCTGCTCACGGCGCTGTCGCTGCACGAGCTGACCGACGAGATCCCCGCACGGAGCGACATCGCCATCCCGCGCGGCACGCAACCGGTCACCGTCCATCACGCGCCCATCACCTGGCACCGCTTCGACATCGACACGTTCGGCATCGGCCGCACCGAGCACGCGCTGCCGGGCGGGCTGTCCATCGGCCTGTACTCCGCCGAGCGCACCCTGATCGACCTGTTCCGGCTGCGGCACGCCTGGGGTAGCGACCTCGCCCTCGGCGCGCTCAAGCGGTGGCTGCGCGAGCGCGGCAACAGCCCCGCCGCACTGCTGGCGCTGGCCGAGGGCTTCCCGAAAGCGCGCCCCGCTATCCAGC
>DAOMOV010000263.1:0-2812 GCA_035444505.1 Terrimesophilobacter sp. | reverse complement strand
GACAAGAAGGCACGCGGCGACATGCTGCGGTTCATCGTGCTCGATGACCTGGCCAAACCCACCGTCCTGGCGAGTCCTGACGAATCACTCCTCTTCGCCGCCTACCAGGAGATCGGGGCGTGAGCCAAGAACCGGATACACTGTCACGGCTGGATCTCTCACACTGAACTCGCTCCACGATACGAAATGGACTGACATGGCATCCGACACCGCTGACATCAAGAACGGCGCCGTGCTCAAGATCGACGGTCAGCTGTGGACGGTCATCGAATTCCAGCACGTCAAGCCCGGCAAGGGCGGCGCATTCGTGCGCACCAAGCTCAAGAACGTTGTCACCGGCAAGACCGTCGACCGCACCTACAACGCTGGCACCAAGCTCGACTTCGAGAACGTCGACCGGCGCGACTTCACCTACCTGTACCAGGATGGTGACGGGTACGTATTCATGGACTCCACCGATTACGACCAGCTCACCATCTCCGAGACGATCGTCGGTGACGCGAAGAACTTCCTCCTCGAGAACCAGGCCGTGACCATCGCCCTCAACAACGGCAACCCGCTCTACATCGACCTGCCCGCATCCGTCGTGCTCGAAATCACCTACACCGAACCAGGCCTGCAGGGCGACCGGTCGACCGGCGGCACGAAGCCCGCGACGGTCGAGACCGGGTACCAGATTCAGGTGCCCCTGTTCCTCGAAGAGGGAACGAAGGTGAAGGTCGACACGCGCACGGGGGAGTACCTCGGCCGCGTCAACGACTAGGCGATGAGCGTACGCACCAAAGCGCGCAAGCGTGCGCTGGATGTTCTCTACAGCGCGGAGCAGCGAGGCCTCGACCTTGCCTCCGCCCTCGCCGAAGAGGAAGAGCGCGCAGCGTCACAGCCAGCGCGCGCCGGCTCGTGGTCCTACGCACGCGACATCATCGCCGGGGTCGCCGAACACTCCACCGAGATCGACGAGCTCATCGAGACCTACGCCCAGGGCTGGACGATCGCACGGATGCCGGCCCTCGACCGCGCCCTCGCGCGCATCGCAATCTGGGAACTCGTGCACAATCCTGAGGTACCGCACTCGGTCGCCATCGCCGAGGCCGTCGAGGCCGCCCGCGTCTACAGCACCGATGACTCCGCTGGTTTTCTGGGCGGCCTGCTCGGGCGCATCGCCAGCACGCTGTGAGGATCACCGTCGGCCGGCTCTCCGACGCACTCCGACACCGGTTCCTGCGGGTTCCGACGACGCAGTCGAAAAGTGTTGCCGCCTATACTTGACTCGTCAGGCATCCTTTAACGACCGTCCAGAGAGGCGGGGAAGGAGGTCGATATGGCTGCCCGCACCGTGTTGCAGCAAGCTGATATCGGTCGTGCGCTCACGCGTATCGCGCACGAGGTCCTTGAGTCGAACCACGGCGGGCACGACCTCATCGTGCTCGGAATCCCCACGCGAGGGGTTCCCCTCGCCGAACGCATCGGTCGCATTCTCGATGAGATCGAACCGGGCAGCGGGATCGTCGGAACACTCGACATCACGATGTACCGAGACGACCTCGGCCGCAACCTGACCCGCACACCAACGCCGACGCACGTTCCGCCCGGCGGTATCGACGACAAGGTCGTCATTCTCGTCGACGACGTACTCCAGTCGGGTCGAACAGTGAGAGCGGCGCTCGACGCACTGAGCGACATCGGGCGTCCGCGCGCCGTCAGGCTTGCTGTGCTCATTGACCGCGGGCACAGGGCGTTGCCGATCCGTCCCGACTTTGTCGGCAAGAATCTGCCGTCTGCCCTCACTGAGCGCATCAACGTGCGCCTCACCGAGATTGACGGTGTTGAATCCGTCACCATCAGTTCTCCCGAAGCTCACGGGAGCGAGTCATGAGGCACCTGCTATCGGCACGTGACCTCGGCGCCAATGACGCTATCGCTGTGCTCGACCTTGCAGAAGACATGGCGGATGTCGCCGGTCGCGAAGTTCCCAAACTGCCGACACTGCGCGGCAAGACGATCGTCAACCTCTTCTTCGAGGACTCGACGCGAACGCGGATCTCCTTCGAGGCCGCCGCGAAACGGTTGAGCGCCGACGTCATCAACTTCAGCGCGAAGGGTTCGAGTGTGTCGAAGGGCGAGAGCCTCAAAGACACCGCTCAGACGCTGGGGGCGATGGGTGCGGACGCCGTGGTCGTGAGACACAGCTCCTCCGGCGCCCCGCACGTTCTCGCGACGAGCGGCTGGATCGACGCGGGCATCATCAACGCGGGTGACGGTACTCACGAGCACCCCACTCAGGCGCTCCTCGATGCGTACACGATTCGCAAGCGCCGGTTCGGCACGGATGCGCGCGGTCGCGATCTTGCGGGAGAGCGAGTGGTGATCGTGGGAGACATTCTGCACTCGCGCGTGGCGAGATCGAACGTGTGGTTGCTGTCGGCCCTGGGTGCCGAGGTGCACATTGTTGCTCCCCGAACACTGCTGCCGGTCACCATGGGCGACTGGCCCGTCACCGTGGGACACAGTTTCGATGAGGCTCTGGATGCGGCACCCGACGTCGTCATGATGCTGCGCATTCAGGCCGAGCGCATGGACGACTCCTACTTTCCGCACCCCCGTGAGTACTCGCGCGAGTGGGGGCTTGACGACGCGCGAGCGGCGCGGCTGGGCGACGGTACGATTGTCATGCACCCAGGCCCGATGAATCGTGGCCTCGAGATTTCGGCAACGGCCGCTGACTCGGTGAAGTCGACCGTACTCGAGCAGGTGGCTAATGGGGTGTCTATCCGAATGGCGGTGTTGTATTTGATCACGACGACGCCCCTCC
>DAOMOV010000262.1:0-2827 GCA_035444505.1 Terrimesophilobacter sp. | reverse complement strand
GCGGATGGCGGCTTCGTGGGCTTGCGCTCGCTCGTGAGGGCGGGTGTGGTGTTTTCGGTGGCGGTGGCAGCGGGTGTGGGGGCATCGACGGTGCTGCCGCCGGGTGAGCGGGAGGTGTTGCGGTCGCACGTTGTGCAGCCCTTTGATCCACGGGCGCATGCGAGCCCATTGAGCGGGTTCCGGTCGTTCTTGAAGGACCCATTGGCGGATCGGCTGCTGCTGACGGTGGGGGGTCTGGAGCCGGGCGCACGTCTGCGGCTGGCGACGCTGGACGTGTACGACGGTGTGGTGTTCTCGGTGGATGGCGAGCGCCAGGGCAGCTCGTCGGGGGTGTTCGCGCGTATTCCGTACCGGGTCGACCGGTCGCAAGTTGCGGGTGAGGTGGTGTCGATCAATGTGAGTGTTGCGGGCTATTCGGGTGTGTGGTTGCCGATGGTGGGGGAGTTGGTGAGCGTCGACTTCGGGGGGCCGCGCGCGGCGGAGCTGAGGGATGGCTTCTATTACAGTGATGGGGGGTCGACGGGGGCTCTGCTTGGGCCGTTGGAGCCGGGGGATCAGTTCCGCTTGACCGCGGTCGTACCGGCCCAGCCGCCGGCGGGTGGCGTGGCGGCGTTGGAGCCGCTGGCTGAGCCGATGCCGGTGCCTGCGGAGCTTCCCGATGGGGTGCAGTCGACCCTCGACCGCTATGTGAGTGGTATCGAGGGCGCGGGGCCGCGCTTGCAGGCGATGCTGGACGGCCTGCGTGCTGAGGGGTACGTGAGCCATGGGGTGTCGGAGCTGGAGCCGCCGAGCCGCTCGGGGCACTCGGCAGATCGGATCACAGAGCTGCTGACGGGGTCGCGGATGCTGGGTGACGAGGAGCAGTACGCGGTGGCGGCCGCGCTGATGGCCCGGGAGCTGGGCTTTCCCTCGCGCGTCGTGGTGGGTTTTGAGCCCGTGGTGGTGCCGGGGGTGACGACGGAGGTCACGGGGGCGGACATCTCGGCGTGGGTCGAGGTGGCGACGACGCAGTTCGGCTGGGTGGCGCTGGATGCGACGCCCCCGGTGCGGGAGATTCCGGAGGAGGAGCCGGAGGAGCCGGCGACGGTGACGCAGCCGCAGGCGCCGGTGCAGCCGCCGGAGGTGGATCCGGATGTGCGTGAGAGCCAAGCGCCGCCGGAGGCGGTGCAGGACGAGCCGGAGCCGTCGAACCCGTGGCTGGTCCTTCTGGGCAGGATTCTGCTGGCGCTGGGTTTCTTAGTGGTGCTGGCGGCGGTGGTTCTGTCGCCGTTCGTGACGATCGTGGTGGCGAAGTGGCGTCGTCGCCGTCTGCGTCGCCGGGCGCCGTCGCCTCTGGAGCGGATCACGGGGGGCTGGCAGGAGTTTCATGATTCGGCGCTGGATCACGGGTTCAGCCCGGGTGCGGCACCGACGAGGCTGGAGGTGGCACAGGCGGTGGGGGGTACGCAGCCGTTTGTCTTGGCGGCCGTGGTGGACCGTGTGGTGTTCGCGCCGGGTGAGCCTCGGGAGTCTGAGGCTGACCAGCTGTGGCGTTCGATTGATGAGTTGCGGTTCGGTCTGGGCGCGGACCGCACGTGGTGGGAGCGGGTGAAGGCGGCGGTGTCTCTGCGTTCGCTGGGTGGTTATAGTGTGTCGAGGCTGTTCCGGCGGGAGGGGAGGCCTCGGTGAGATGTCGTTTCTGCGACTCGGAGTTGCCCGCGCGGGCGCTGTTCTGCGGTGAGTGCGGGCGTGCGGTCGCAGCGGTGTCTCCGGGTGTCGTGGCGGCGGCGCATCCGATTGTGGACCGCCCGTTGACGGTGGCGGCGCCCACCCCCGAGCCGGGTGTGTCGGCGGCTCCGGATGCGTGTGAGCAGTGCGGTTCGTCGCTGGCGCCGTCTGACATCTTCTGTGGTGAGTGCGGCTTCGTGGCTCGCGCCGTCTCTGGTGCTGACACCGTCGCCATTGAAACCTCGACACCAGCATCCGCTTCTTCCGTCGGTAGTAACCCCCCGATCGAGACCCCTGTCTCAGAAGACGAGCCCAGCACGTTCATCCTCCAGTTCAGCACGGGCGAGTCGGTGTCGGTGTCGGGTTCGGGGCTGATCGGTCGGAGTCCGCGCGCGGAGCCGGGTGAGTTCTTCGATGTGCTGGTGCGGGTGTCGGATGCCTCGCGTTCGGTCTCGAAGACTCATCTGGAGTTCGGCCAGGAGGGTGGGGAGTTCTGGATTCGGGACCGCTTCTCGGGGAACGGCACGGTGCTGAGGGGTCCGGATTCTCCGGTGGTGCATGTGGTGGCGGATCGTCGCTACCGGGTGCCGCGTGGTTCCCGGGTGGATGTGGGTGACCAGTTCTTCGTGGTGAGTTAGTGGTCGCGGGCACCTAGTCCTCCACAGCGCGCCGGCTCGGCGATTTTGCACAGGTGGCCGCCGTCGCGGGGCGAGCGGGCAGTAGCGCATCGTTTACTGAGGGAGTGACCGACCGCATCCGCCTGCCCGTGCCGCCCGAGGCGCCCGAGAAGCCCGGGTTTCCTCTGCTCGCCAGCGCCGCCCCCGTCGCCGGTGCTCTCGCCATGTGGGCCTTCACCCAGTCCTCCTACGCGCTTCTCTTCGCATTTCTTGGGCCCCTCGTCGCCCTCGGCGGCCTCATCGACTCGCGGCGCCGCCACCGCAAGACCACCCGCATTAATCGGCAGCGACACAGCACCCAACTCGCCGGCATCCGCCAGCGCATTCACGCAGCCCATGAAGCCGAGCGGCGCGGTCTCCATCGCGACGCCGCTGGTGCCCTCGACATCCTCACCCAGCACCAGCCCACCCACGAACGCTGGCGGAGCCAACCCGAGAAGCCC
>DAOMOV010000261.1:0-2849 GCA_035444505.1 Terrimesophilobacter sp. | reverse complement strand
CTCGTGAAGCTCGGTGCGGACCTCAACCGGGTGCGCCAGCAGGTCATCCAGCTGCTCTCCGGCTACCAGGGCAAGGAGCAGGTGCAGGTCGGCGCGAACGAGCAGCAGGGCCAGCAGGCCGGCAGCCAGATTCTCGACCAGTTCGGCCGCAACCTCACCCAGGCCGCCCGCGACGGAAAACTCGACCCCGTCATCGGGCGCGAGAAGGAAATGGAGCGGGTCATGCAGATCCTCTCCCGCCGCTCCAAGAACAACCCGGTGCTCATCGGTGAGCCCGGTGTCGGCAAGACCGCCGTCGTCGAAGGCCTCGCCCAGGCGATCGTGCGCGGTGACGTGCCCGAAACCTTGAAAGACAAGCAGCTCTACACCCTTGACCTCGGCAGCCTCATCGCCGGCAGCCGGTACCGGGGTGACTTCGAGGAGCGCCTCAAGAAAGTCACCAAGGAGATCCGCACCCGCGGCGACATCATCACGTTCATCGACGAGATCCACACCCTCGTCGGGGCCGGTGCCGCCGAAGGGGCGATCGATGCCGCCAGCATCCTGAAGCCCCTGCTTGCGCGCGGTGAACTGCAGACGATCGGTGCCACGACGCTCGATGAGTACCGCAAGCACTTCGAGAAGGATGCTGCGCTCGAGCGCCGCTTCCAGCCCGTGCAGGTGCACGAGCCGACGCTGCCGCACACGATCAACATCCTGAAGGGGCTGCGCGACAAGTACGAGTCGTTCCACAAGGTGTCGATCACGGATGGTGCGATCGTGTCGGCCGCGAACCTCGCCGACCGCTACGTGCAGGACAGGTTCCTGCCCGACAAGGCCATCGACCTCCTCGACGAGGCCGGTGCGCGCCTGCGGCTCAGCATCCTGTCGAGCCCGCCCGAGCTGCGCGAACTCGACGAGAAGATCGCCGAAGTGCGCGGACGCAAGGAATCCGCGATCGAGGAGCAGGACTTCGAGAAAGCCGCGTCCCTGCGCGATGAGGAGAAGAACCTCCTCGGCGAGCGCCTCCGCCTCGAGAAGCAGTGGAAGAGCGGCGAAGCCGGCTCCACGGGCATCGTCGACGAGGGCATCATCGCCGAGGTTCTTGCCGCGGCGACGGGCATCCCGGTGTTCAAACTCACCGAGGAAGAGACCGCGCGCCTCATGTTCATGGAAGACGCCCTGCACCAGCGGGTCATCGGCCAGGAAGAAGCCGTCGCAGTGCTCGCGAAGACCATCCGCCGCACCCGCGCGGGCCTCAAAGACCCGAAGCGGCCATCCGGTTCGTTCATCTTCGCCGGCCCCACCGGTGTCGGAAAGACCGAGCTCGCGAAGGCGCTCGCGGAGTTCCTCTTCGACGACGAGAACGCGCTCATCTCGCTCGACATGAGCGAGTACGGCGAGAAGCACACCGTCTCACGACTCTTCGGTGCGCCCCCCGGGTTCGTCGGCTTCGAGGAGGGCGGCCAGCTCACCGAGAAGGTGCGGCGCAAGCCGTTCTCCGTGGTGCTGTTCGACGAGATCGAGAAGGCACACCCCGACATTTTCAACTCGCTCCTCCAGATTCTGGAAGAGGGCCGGCTGACTGACGGTCAGGGTCGCGTCGTCGACTTCAAGAACACCGTGATCATCATGACCACCAACCTGGGCACGAAGGACATCACCGGTGGCCCCGTCGGGTTCCAGGTTGAGGGCGACCCGGTGACGAGCTACGACCGGATGCGCGGCAAAGTTGTCGAGGAGTTGAAGAAGCACTTCAAGCCCGAGTTCCTGAACCGCGTGGACGAAACCATCGTGTTCCCGCAGCTCAGCAAGCCCGAGCTGCTGCAGATCGTGGACCTCTTCGTGAAGCGACTCGCGGAACGCATGATGGACCGCGACCTCACCGTCGAGCTCACCGTGCCCGCGAAGGAGCACCTCATCGAGGTCGGCCACGACCCCGCACTGGGTGCCCGCCCGCTGCGTCGCGCGATGCAGCACGAGGTGGAGGACCGCTTGAGCGAGCGCATCCTGCGCGGGGAGCTCAACGCGGGCGACCACGTCAAGGTCGACTTCGTCGACGGCGAGTTCACGTTCGAGACGACCCGCCAGCTGGGTCGCGAGAAGATCGAGGAGCTTGAGGCGTCAGCGAGCTAGTGTCCGCGGCCTCCGCGAAGGCGCACGTTGTGGGTGATTTCGCATTCATTTCCCCTGAAACGTGAGCCTTCGCCGCCGGTTCGGTTGCGCGGCCGTGCGGGTCTAGCATCGAGGGATGACGTTCTTCGTTCGCCGGGCCCGCACCGCGGACGTGTGGGCGATCCGCGACCTCATCGAGCCTCTTGTGCAGCGGCGCATCCTTCTTGGTAAGGACACCGTGGTGATGTTCGAGGCGATCCAGGAGTTCCGGGTCGCCGAGAACGACGACGGCACGATCCTCGGGTGCGGCGCCCTCCACGTCATGTGGGAGGATCTCGGCGAGGTGCGCACCCTCGCCGTGCTGCCCGAGTGGCTGCACAAGGGGGTCGGCCACGCGATCGTCGACCAACTGGAGGACGATGCCCGCGCGCTTGGTCTGACCCGCCTGTTCTGCCTCACCTTCGAGGTCGACTTCTTCCGGCGGCACGGCTTCGAGCCCATGTCGGAGGATGACCTCGACCCCGCCGTGTACGCGGAGCTGGTGCGCTCACCGGACGAGGGTGTCGCCGAGTTCCTCGACCTGGCACGGGTGAAGCCGAACACGCTCGGCAACACGCGCATGCTGAAGCAGCTGTAACCACCGCTGGCCGCGTAGCGCGTCACCCGTTCGGTGGTCGAGTAGCGGCTTCCACGGACCGAGGCCCGAGACGGGCCTCGGCGCTGGCGTCGCGGCGAGGGCCAGAAATGGCCTTCGC
>DAOMOV010000260.1:0-2850 GCA_035444505.1 Terrimesophilobacter sp. | reverse complement strand
GCGACACGCCGAAAACACAACATGTGGGGTAATGACATCCGTGTCATTCCGTGTATATAGTAGAAACCCACCAGCGGGGACAACCCCGACAACACCACGAGAAGGGGGTTACCAATGGAGAACGAGAGCGAAACCATCGGCGGTTACGCAGTACCCGTCGACCCGATGGATCTCCTCCAGTGCGACAGCTGCCAGTAAGGCAGCCGCACTCAACAGATCTTGAGCCCCGGCCCACCACGCGGTGGGCCGGGGCTCCATCGTTAAGCCACACCGCCACTCACACAACGCCTTCGCACACAGCCGCCCTCACCCCCAGAGGCGCCCCAGCGTCCCCCGCTAACTAGAATTGCGGGATGTCCGTAAACCCAGACCTCGTCGGGCGCGCCTTCTTCCCCGCGCCCCCATACCTCGTCGGGCGCGAGAAGATACGCGAGTTCTCTCGCGCTGTACTCGCCGAGAACGAGCTCCACTTCGACCCCGAGGCAGCCAAGGCAGCAGGCTACGACGACGTCATCGCCCCCACCACGTTTCCCATCGTCATCCAAGAAGCCACCCTCGCCCAGCTCCTCGCCGCACCCGACGCCGGCATCGACTTCAGCCGCGTGGTCCACGGCGACCAGCGCTTCAGCTACACCCGCCCCATCGTCGCTGGTGACCAGCTCACCGCGACCCTCAGCGTCACCAGCGTCAAGAGCCTTGGCGGCCACAACATGGTCACCAGCGAATCCGTGATGACCGACAGCGACGGCAACCACGTCGTCACCGCCACCAGCACCCTCGTCGTACGAGGAGACGAATGAGCATCGACCTCAGCACACTCACCGTCGGCGACGTCATCGCCGAAGCCGACTACCACCTCACCCGGGACAGCCTCGTGCGGTACGCGGGCGCATCCGGAGACTTCAACCCGATCCACTACCGCGACGACATCGCCGCCCAGGTCGGACTCCCCGGGGTGCTCGCCCACGGCATGCTCACCATGGGCATCGCCGTGCAACCCGTCACCGACTGGATCGGCGACCCCGGCCGCATCAGCGACTACCAGGTGCGCTTCACGCGCCCCGTCATCGTCGATGCGACGGATGGCGCAGACGTGCACGTCGTCGCCAAAGTCGGCGCCCTCGACACCAGTGCCGACGGAGGCAGCGGTGCACGCATCGACCTCACCGTCACCTACCAGGGCGACACCGTTCTCGGCAAAGCCCAAGTGCGCGTCACCGCCTGAAACACGCCCATGACCAGGCCGCTCTCCGAACTCACCACGCTCCGCGTCGGCGGCACCCCCCGCGAACTGCGCGAGTGCTTCACCATGGTCGACCTCGTCAACGACACCCGTGAGGTGTGGGACACCGGCGAGCCATGGCTCATCCTCGCCGGCGGATCCAACGTTGTCATCGCCGACGAACCCTTTCCCGGGCGCGTCATCCACGTCGTCACCAGCGGAATCGAACACGTCCACGAAAGCGACACCCTCATCCGCGTGCAAGCGGGTGAGCCCTGGGACAACGTCGTCGCCTACGCCGTCGAAAACGGCCTCGCCGGAATCGAAGCACTCAGCGGTATCCCCGGGTCCGCCGGCGCCGCCCCCATGCAGAACATCGGCGCCTACGGCCAAGAAGTGAGCGACACCCTCACCGGGCTCGCCTTCCTCTCACACGAAACCCGCGAACTCGAACGACTCGAACCAGCCGAGCTCGAATTCGGCTACCGCTCCTCCATCTTCAAACGCGGCCGCAGGGGACTCATCATCGGCATCGAGCTCCAACTCGAGAAGAGCGACCTCTCTGCCCCCATCGCCTACCAGCAGCTCGCCGACAAGCTCGGCGTGCAACTCGGCGACCGGGCGCCCCTCGCCGACGTGCGCGACGCCGTGCTCGCCCTCCGCTCCTCCAAAGGAATGGTGCTCGACCCCCACGACCCCGACTCCGTCAGCGTCGGATCGTTCTTCACCAACCCCATCGTCAGCGAACAGTTCGCCCACGGCCTCCCCGTCGATGCGCCCCGCTGGCTGCTCGACCCCGACGAGCCCACCTCCGAGGTGAAACTCAGTGCCGCGTGGCTCATCGAACGCTCCGGCATAAGCCGCGGGTTCTCCCTCGCCGGATCCCACGCCGCCATCAGTTCAAAGCACACCCTCGCCATCACCAACCGTGGCGGCGCTACCGCCGAAGAAGTCATGCAACTCGCCCGGTTCGTGCACCTGCGTGTGCTCAACCAGTTCGGGGTCGCCCTGTACCCCGAACCGCAGCTCATCGGGGTGACCCTCTAGACGCACCTGATCGCCGCGCAGCCTAAGCCACGCGGCGATCAGGAACGCGGATGCGGGTCAGCGCCGCCGGAACAGCGCCGCGATCAAGCCGCCCACGATCGCCAGACCACCGAGGCCCACCGCAACCCACGCGGTGATAACCCCCGGGTGGTACTCGCTGAGATCCCACTGCCTCGCTGTGAAAGCCAGCGCGGCAACCCCCAGGATGATGAAACCCCACACGACCGTGCCCGTGCGGGCACCGCGAACCTCGCCGTGTGACGCGGGGGTGGTGGAGGCATCCGCCGCCGTGTTCTCTGATGTGTAGCTCATGAGATTCTCCGTCTCTTCCCGGTGTTCTAGTCCGTTGCCTGTGTCACGGTGATGGTGCCGGAGACCATCCACACGTTCACCCTCAACTCGGGGTTGTCCGCGCCAGCGATCAGCGGCTCGTACACCGCGTTGTGCGCTCGGCGGTTCGTGTTCGCACCCGGCTGATCCGTGTTGATGCTGCCGCTGACGACGCTCATCCGCAGCACCGTCCTTGCGTCGGCGGGCACCACAACATTGACCTCGCCGCTGACGACGCGAATCGTGACGCG
>DAOMOV010000259.1:0-2865 GCA_035444505.1 Terrimesophilobacter sp. | reverse complement strand
GGGGAAGGCGGGTCTGTCCAGCCGAACTCGATCGCGGCACGCAGCCACGTCGCGGCTTCGGCATCCGGGTACTCCGTGAAGGGGGAGAATTCGCTCCACCCCCTAGGGCCGTTCAGCAGCACGATCTCCCGCTCGGTGACGCCCCGAAAGCGTGTCGTGAGAGGCAGCACGACGGTGCGCGCCGCGTCGAGGAGTTCGTCGATCGACGGCAGCGGCATGGGCTCAGCCTATTGCTCGGCCCGCACGATACTCTGAACCCCGATGGCAGCAACGACGAGAAAACGCCCCGGCTCGGATGCCGACTGGTTGGACGACTGGGCGACAAAGGACGACGTCGAACCGAGCCGACCCCTGCCGCTTGGCCTGTTCGCGCTCATCCTTGTGGTTCTGCTCATCGCGCTCGAGGTGGTGGGTGTGTTCCTCGCTCTCGATGCGCAGTACGACTCCGCGACACTTATCGGGCACATCGTCACCCTCGGCACCGCAGCACCCCTGTTGCTGGGGCTCGCCGCGCTCATCACCGGCTGGGGCCGAGGCTGGGGCTTCGTCGCCGTCGTGCTGTCGGTGCTCGCGAATCCGCTTGTGCTCAATGCCATTCTGGATTGGGGTGCTGGACTGAGCTAGTCTGCGTGGCGTTCCGGCGCCCGGGACGGGCGTCGGCGCTGGCGTCGCGGCGGAGACCAGAAATGGCCTCCGCTCCAAGCTCCAGCGCGCGGGCGTCGGTAACCCTCTTCCGCACAGAATAGGCTGATCCAATGGCGGTTTCTGAGCTTTTTGATGCGGCTGAGTGGGTCGATGCACCGGGGTTCGGTGACCTGACCGACGTGACCTACCACCACTCGAAGGAGGGGCGTGTGGCGCGGGTGGCGTTCAACCGGCCGGAGGTGCGCAACGCGTTCCGTCCGCACACGGTCGACGAGTTGTACTCCGCGCTCGACGACGCTCGCCAGAACCCTCGCATCGGGGTCGTGCTTCTGACCGGCAACGGGCCGAGCCCGCGCGACGGCGGTTGGGCGTTCTGCTCGGGCGGCGACCAGCGCATCCGGGGTCGTGACGGGTATCTGTATGAGGGTCTCGATACGCCGCCAAAAGCGGCTACCCTTCGAGAGCCTCAGGACGGCGCTCGAGCAGCGGAAGAAGGTCCCGAAGATCGAGTAGCGTCGCTCGGCAACACGGCAGTCGCGGAAGAAGACTCCGGTGGTCGAGTAGCCGACGACGTCAGCGTATCGAGAACCGACGCCCGACTCGGCAGGCTGCACATTCTGGAGGTGCAGCGCCTGATCCGGTTCATGCCGAAGGTGGTCATCGCGGTCGTGCCCGGCTGGGCGGCGGGTGGAGGTCACTCCCTGCACGTCGTGTGCGATTTGACCTTGGCGAGTGCTGAGCACGGCAGGTTCAAGCAGACGGATGCCGATGTCGGCTCGTTCGATGCGGGTTACGGCAGCGCGTATTTCGCCCGGCAGGTCGGACAGAAGGCTGCCCGGGAGGTGTTTTTTCTGGCGCGGGAGTATTCGGCGCAGCGCGCATTCGAGCTGGGTTCCGTCAACGCGGTCGTGCCGCACGAGGAGCTCGAGTCGACGGCGCTTCAGTGGGCGCGGGACATTCTGACGAAGTCGCCGACGGCGATTCGCATGCTGAAGTTCGCGTTCAATGCGGTCGATGATGGCCTGGTGGGTCAGCAGGTGTTCGCGGGTGAGGCGACGAGGCTCGCCTACGGCACCGATGAGGCCGTGGAGGGGCGTGACGCGTTCCTGGAGAAGCGCGACCCCGATTGGGCGCCGTACCCGTGGCAGTACTGATCCTGGGGCGTTGCGAGGGCGCGAGTTGCGGCAAATCCCCAATGCGACGACGCAGGGTTGGGGATTTGCCGCAACTCGCGGGGGTGTGAGCGTGTCGAGGGCGCTGCGAGCACTGCGGGCGCGTGACGCGCACGAGGTTCAGGATGCCGTGGCCGCTGCGCTCGCAGGCGACGGTCCGGCGCTGCTGCCGATCGCGGCCGAGGCCCCCGACCCTGCGGTGCCCGCAACAGTAGGCGACGATGTTGCTCTCGTGGTGCACACGAGCGGGTCCACGGGGGACTCGAAACTGGTCGCCCTCAGCGCTGACGCTGTGCAGGCGAGTTCGGCGCTCGCGGCAGAGCGGCTGGGGGGGCACGGCCAGTGGCTGCTCGCGCTGCCCGCGCACTACATCGCGGGGCTCAACGTGCTCGCGAGGTCGCTCGCGGCAGGCACGATGCTCGCGGTCGTGCCGCCCGGTCCGTTCGAGGCGACGGAGTTCACGAAAGCCGCTGCGACGCTCTCGCACGAGCGCACGTTCACGAGTCTCGTGCCCGCGCAGCTGGGGCGACTGCTCGACGACCCTGCGGCATCCGCTGCTCTGCGGTCGTTCACGGCGGTGCTCGTGGGGGGTCAGGCGACGCCGCGGCCCCTGCTCGAGCGCGCACGGGACGCCGCGGTCACGGTGGTGCGCACGTACGGTTCGAGCGAGACGGCGGGCGGGTGCGTGTACGACGGGGTTCCGTTGAGTGACACGACGCTCGAGATCGTCGATGGCGCTGATCGCGGGCCCGACGCTGGCGCTCGGCTACCTCGATGAGCAGGCGACGCGGCGCTCGTTCCTTGAGCGTGATGGTGTGCGGTGGTTCCGCATGGGCGACACGGGTGAGTTCAACGACGGCGTGCTCACCGTGACCGGTCGGGTCGACGACCAGATCGTCTCGGGTGGCGTCAACGTCTCGCTCGGTGCCGTTGAAGCGTCGGTGCGGCGGATGCCGGGGCTGGCCGAAGCGGTGGTGGTGCCGCAGGCGAGTGAGCGGTGGGGCCAGGTGCCGGTCGTGGTCTGTTCGGTGCCGGTGGACCTGGGGTT
>DAOMOV010000258.1:0-2888 GCA_035444505.1 Terrimesophilobacter sp. | reverse complement strand
GTGGTCGACCGCCTCCGTGATGGGCAGCCCTGAGTTGGAGGCGAGTTCGGCGATGACGGCCTGCGGGAAGCCCTTGGGGGTGTTGATGCCGGTGCCCACGGCGGTGCCCCCCTGGGGAACCTCGGCGACGCGAGCGATGGTCGACTCGACGCGTTCGATTCCGAGCCGCACCTGGCGCGCGTAGCCGGCGAACTCCTGGCCGAGGGTGACGGGGGTGGCGTCCATGAGGTGGGTGCGGCCGGACTTCACGACGGATGCCCACAGCTCCGCTTTCTTCTCGAGCGAGAGTGCGAGGTGGTTCAGGGCGGGGATGAGGTCGTGCAGCAGAGCACCCGTGACAGCCACGTGAACCGAGGTGGGGAACACGTCGTTCGATGACTGGGAGGCGTTGACGTGGTCGTTGGGGTGCACGGCTGATCCGAGCGAGTCGCTCGCAAGGCGCGCAAGCACCTCGTTCATGTTCATGTTCGAGGAGGTGCCACTGCCGGTCTGGTACACGTCGATGGGGAACTCACCGAGGTGCTCGCCCGAGATGAGCCTGTCTGCGGCGGCGACAATGGCATCCGCAATCTTCTGGTCGATGACCCCGAGTTGAGCATTGGCGATCGCCGCGGCGCGCTTGATGCGGGCGAGGGCGATGATCTGCGCATCTTCGAGCCGCGTGCCGGAGATGGGAAAGTTCTCCACCGCGCGCTGCGTCTGCGCCGCGTAGAGGGCGTTCTTCGGAACCCGAACCTCCCCCATGGTGTCGTGCTCGATGCGGTACTCGCCGGTCTCAGCGGAGGTGTTCTTCGCGGCCACGGTCAGGCTCAGCTTTCTACTCAAACAGTGTGTTGGGGTTGGGGTTGGGCGGTGGGGTGGTCTCGGGGTTCGCTTGCCGGTCAGGTTCTGCCGATGTCGCCGATGACGACGTCGGGTACGGCCATGCCTTCGAGCAGACGGTAGTTCGCGCCCACGATAGCCAGCGTACCCGCGGCGACGGCGTCACTCATCAGTTCCGAGTGCTCGACGAGGCCCGCGACCGTGTGACGCAGGTGCTCACGCCCCACCTCGGTCGCATCCGGCATCCCGTCGCCGTCCTGACGGTCGCGCACCCGATGCACGGCGGGCACGATGGGGTCGATGAGGGAGCGGATGTGCGCCGGGAGCGGTTCGGCACCTTCCTCGGTGCAGTCGATGGCCGCTCGCACCGCACCGCACTCGTCGTGACCGAGCACGACGATGAGGGGGGTGTGCAGGATCGCGACGGCATACTCGAGCGAGCCGATGACGGACTCGGAGATGATCTGGCCCGCGTTGCGCACCACGAAGAGGTCGCCGAGACCCTTGTCGAAGATGATCTCGGCGGCCAGGCGGGAGTCGCTGCAGCCGAACAGAGCCACGTTGGGCTCCTGGTGGCCGATGAGCTGTCCGCGCCGTTCGACGTCTTGTCGGGGGTGCTGCGGCACGCCAGCGATGAAGCGGCCATTGCCTTGCACCATCTCGCGCCACGCGCCAGCGGGAGTAGTCAGGGGCACAGGGAAGCCTTTCGTCAGTTGCTTTGCCGCAGTGACTGCACCACGGCGGTGGCGAGCAGGTCGAAGTCGTCATCGCTCGCGGTGCCGAACAGCACGATCGTACTCTCCTCGATCATGGCGGCGAGGGAGTAGGCATTGATACCGGTGGGGTCGGCGGCCCGGCGGTCGTACTCGACCCTGGTCACGCCAGCGATGGTGCGGTCCCCGGTGGCGCGTGCCGCCCCCACCTGCTGCGACACCCAGGTCTGGTTCGCGTTGACCCCCTGCCGCATTCCCGCGTAGTCGCCGTCGGGGGTCAGGTATCCGACGTACCAGCTCGTGACATCGTCGGTGGAGGGCTCGAGCCGAGCTGCGTTGGCCGCCCACCCGTCGAGCTCGGGTACGGCGGGGGTGGCCCCGAGACTCGATTCGGCCTGCGCAGCGGTTGCGGCGACATCAATGGTGGCGAGCTGTGGGGAGCCCTCGATGGGGGCGTCGGGTCGGTTCACGAGCAGCACGAGCACGGCGGCGACGCCGACGGTTGCCGCGAGGGCCCACAGCAGGTTCTTCGTGGTCTTACTCGCGCGGTACCGGCGAGAGGCCTCCGCTTTGCGATCGGCTGTCTCGCCCGGAGTTTCGGGGCGGCCGAGCTCGGCGACGACCGGTCGCTTGTCGCCGCTCATTCGGCGACAGTGCCTGATGCAGAGTCAGTGCCCGATGCGGAGTCGCCGCTGGCAGCGGTACCGGCGTTGGCGGCGCGGGCCGCGTCGAGGCGCTCCTTCGCGCCGATGAGCCACTCCTCGCAGCGCTTCGCGAGGGCTTCGCCGCGCTCCCACAGCGCGATGGACTCTTCGAGGGTCGCCCCGCCCTGCTCGAGCTCGGTGACGACGCGAACGAGTTCGTCGCGGGCCTGCTCGTAGCTGAGCTTCGTGAGGTCGTCTTCCACGGGTTCCACCCTACCGTTGCGTCGTTTCGGGTCTGTCGGTCGGGCCCTGGGTGGGGCCCTGGGATTCTGCCGCGATCGAGCCGTCGGCGACGGTCACGGTCAGCAGGGTGCCCTCGGGGGCGTCGGATGCTGTACGCACCACGGCCCCGTCGGCCCGACGAGCGATGGCGTAGCCTCGGTCGAGGGTGCCCTGCGGGGAGAGCGCAGTGAGTTTGCCGTGCAGCTGCGCGAGGGAGGTGCGGGCGCGCTCCACGGCGCGGTCGACGAGTTCGGCCCCGCGCGCGACGTACCGGGTGATGTCCTCGGTGCGGGCGTCGATGATCCAAGCGGCGCTCGCCATGACGGGCCTCGTGCGCAAGGCTCCGACGCGGTCGATCTCGGTGGTGATGAGGGAGGTGACCCGCAGCGACATGCGGGTGCGCGCCTGCTGCACCCGGGTGATCTCT
>DAOMOV010000257.1:0-2894 GCA_035444505.1 Terrimesophilobacter sp. | reverse complement strand
ATGGGGCCACCGCACTCTTCAGCGAGTCAACGGGCCGGGTCATCGTGAGCGTGCCGCGGGAGGACGACGTGCGGTTCCGCGGCCTGTGCGAGGGTCGCGGCTACCCCGTGCTGCGCATCGGCGTCACGGATGCCTCCAGCAACACCCTTGAGGTGCAAGACCTCGTCACGCTCACCCTCGACGAGCTGCGCGACGCGCACCACACGCCGCTGCTTCCTGCCTAAGTGTTCTTCCCAAGGAGGTTGTGGGCAGCGTGGGTTGATGAAGTGAGGTGAGGACCTCCGGTATCGATATGGGTTACCACACTCATTCGATCGACAGAGGTCCTCATGTCTTACGTTACCCACGCCCGTGCTTCGCTGACCCCGCAGGGCCGGTTGAAGCTTGTCCAGCTTGTGCTCGAGGAAGGGTGGCTCAGGCGCGTGTGGCCGAGCGGTTCCAGGTTTCTCGCGGCACCGTGTCGAAGTGGGTTGCGCGGTTCCTGGCCGAAGGACTGGCCGGTCTGGCAGATCGTTCCTCACGGCCGCGTCGGTCACCGAATCAGACGCCGCAGCGTGTTGAGCGACGGATCGTGGCGTTGCGAATCACGCGTCGGTGGGGGCCGCACCGGATCGCGTATCAACTGAGGTTGCCGCAGTCGACGGTCTCCAAGGTTCTCGCCCGGTATCGGGTCCCGTTGCTGGGACACATCGATCTGACTACGGGAGTGCGAGTACGCAAACCCAAGCCAGTGCGTTACGAACACGAGCGACCTGGTGACATGATCCACCTCGATGTGAAGAAGCTCGGTCGCATCCCTGATGGCGGTGGGCACCGCACCTTGGGGCAGGCGAAGGGGAAGAAGAACAAGACCGGCGTCGGGTACTCCTTCATCCACTCCGCAATCGATGACCATTCCCGAGTGGCCTACTCCGAGATCCTCGACAACGAGCGTCAGGAAACCGTGGTCGGATTCTGGGAACGTGCGTACGCGTTCTTCACCAGCCAGGGCATCACCGTCCGAAGCGTGCTCACCGACAACGGAAACTGCTATCGCTCACGCCTGTTCAACGACGCGCTCGGTGACAGCGTGAAACACAAGTTCACTCGCCCCTATCGGCCACAAACGAACGGCAAGGTCGAACGCTTCCACCGCACCCTCGCATTCGAATGGGCATACGCCCACCACTACGACTCCGACACCGCCCGCGCCACCACCTACCAGGCATGGATCCACAACTACAATCGCCACCGACCCCATACCGCTCTCGGCGGCCTCTCACCCATCGATCGCGTCCATAACGTCCATGGGAAGAACACCTAAGCAGGCAGCGGCTGCTCCAGGTGCACGCGCGTAGTGGGCAGCGCCTCCGGGTGCTCCTGCTGCAGCCACGACATCATCTGCTCCCGCACGAGGCAGCGCAGGCGCCACTGCGCGCCTGAGTCAGCCGCGGAGACCAAGAATCGCACCGTGACCATGCCGCCCTGCGACCCGGTGACGAGCACGCTTGAGGTCCTGCGGTCCCAGTCGTCGGAACGCTCCATGATCTCGTCGAACTTGGCTCGCACCGCATCCACCGGCACACGCCAGTCGAGGTCCATGTAGACGGTGCCGAGCACCCGGTCGGATTTGCGAGTCCACACCTCGAACGGCTGCGTGGTGAAGTAGGTGCAGGGCAGCACGAGTCGGCGCTCGTCCCAGATGTAGACGACCACGTACGAGAGGGTGATCTCACCGATGCGACCCCACTCGCCCTCGACGACGACGACGTCGCCCACGCGCACCGAATCACTGAACGCGATCTGGATGCCGGCGATGAGGTTGCCGAGCGTCGTCTGCGCGGCGAGACCGGCGACGATGGAGACGATGCCCGCGGAGGCGAGGATGCTCGTGCCGATCGCCTGCACCTCGGGGAACGTGAACAGCACCGCCCCGACCGCGATGACGGCGACGAGCACCGCGACGAGGCGCCGCACCACGCTCAGCTGGGTGCGCATCCGACGCACCTCGGCCGTCGTGTCGGCCTCATCGAAGCGTTCCATGGCGCGGGTGATGCCGAAGGTGACGACCGCCGACAGCAGCCACGCGCCGGTGAGAATCTGCACAATGAGGAACACGTGCGCCACCGCCGGCCACCACGCCTCATGCTGCGGCGCGGTCAGCGCACTCACCGCCCACAGGGCGCCGACCGTGAGAAAGACGATGAACCGGCTTCGGATGCGCACATAGAAGCTGCGCACCCACGGCGCACGGCGGGCCGCCACGATCGTGACGATGCGGAAGATGAGCAGGGCGATCGCAACGCCGACGAGGGCGATCGCGATGGCGATGAGTGTTCCGGACCAGCTGGCCCAATCGATGTCGAGGGGCATCACCCCACCCTATTAGGCGCCCTTACCTCCGTCGGCGATGCGCTCGTGGTGGTGGATCACCTCGGCGACGATGAAGTTGAACCACTTCTCCGCGAACTCCGGGTCGAGCTTCGCGTCGATCGCGAGCGCACGCAGCCGGGCAAGCTGCACGCGCTCCCGCTCCGGATCCGACGGAGGCATCCCCGTGGCAGCCTTCAGGCGACCCACCTGCTGGGTGAACCGGAAGCGCTCGGCGAGCAGGTGAACGAGGGCCGCATCCACGTTGTCGATGCTCTGCCGCAGGTCGGCCAGTCGGGCCTCGGGGCTCTGCTGCTCGTTCATGCCTCCCAGGCTACTGCCCCAGCACCGTCGTCGTGCGCGAGCCGAACCGCAGCCGCTGCTGCGTGAACAAGATGCCGACCATGATGATCACGGCACCCAGCGGCTCGTGCCACGACAGGGACTCGCCGAGCACCAGAACCCCCAGCGCGACAGCGACGACAGGAATCACGTAGGTGACGGTCGACACCGCGGTCGGACCCCAGGCGCGCAGCACGTTGATG
>DAOMOV010000256.1:0-2900 GCA_035444505.1 Terrimesophilobacter sp. | reverse complement strand
GTCTTCGCCGAACCGGCCGTGCAAGATCGGAAACGCCACATCGACGCTGCCTAGTGACCGAACCCGGCCATCCGCTTCAACGACGCGCAGCTCTCGAGACGCGGCAGAGTCGGGCCAGAGGATGCGCGTGCCATTGTCGTGCACTCGCGGAAGCTCGGCGCCGAACGTGAAGCGCGCCGGGTCGTCGGCTTCAAGCACGAACGCACCGTCACCGGTGACGCCGACCGGGATCACGTGGTACTTGTCGCGGTCGATCGCACCAAGCACCCCGCCGGCGGTGACGCAGCTGATCTCGTGCTCACTCGAGCGGCCCCCGAAAACGAGTGCGACGGTGATCTTCGCCACGGCTACTTCTCCCGCTGGGGTTCGTTGGTGAACGCGAGGTGCGGGGCGATATCGCGCGGGTCGAGGGTGCCGGCGAGCACCTCAGCGACCTGGCTGACGATGGGCATCTCCACGTTCTTCGCGAGCGCAAGCTCAAGAATGGGGGCGACGGATGCGAGCCCCTCCGCGGTCTGCTTCATCTGCGCGATCACCTCGGTGAACGGGTAGCCCTGGCCGAGCAGCCGGCCGGCCGTGTTGTTGCGCGACAGGGGGGATTCGCACGTGGCGATGAGGTCGCCGAGCCCCGCAAGCCCTGACAGCGTTTCGGCCTTCGCGCCGTAGGCGACAGCGAAGTCAGTCATCTCGACGAGGCCGCGGGTGATGATCGACGCTTTCGTGTTCTCGCCGTAGCCGACCCCGTCGACGATGCCGATGGCGACGGCGATGAGGTTCTTCAGCACACCGCCGAACTCGGTGCCGATGACGTCGGTGTTCACGAACGAGTGCAGGTACTTGGTGCCCGCCATCATGGCGATGAGCGTGGCGGTGTCGATGCTCTCCGATGAGACGACGGTCGCGGTGGGTTCCTCGCGGGCGATCTCGAGCGCGAGGTTGGGTCCGGAGATGACGGCCACTTGCGCGGGGTCGACCTGGAGTCCCTGCTGGATGACCTCAGACATCCGGAACCGCGAACCCCGCTCGACGCCTTTCATGAGGCTCACCACGATCGCGTCGCGCGGGAACACGCTATGAATGTCGGCGAGGTTCTGCCGCAGCGATTGGCTCGGCACCGAGATGAACACGGCTTCGGCGCCGTCGAGCACGTCCTCGACCCTGTCGCTCGCCCACAGGCCGCGAGGCAGGTTCACTCCGGGCAGGTAGTCGCTGTTGCGCTTCGACTCAGCGATCTCGCGGGCGAGTTCGGGGCGCCGCGCCCAGAGTGCGACGTCGGAACCCGCATCGGCGAGCACTTTCGCGAACGTGGTGCCCCAACTGCCAGCACCCAGTACCGCGACGCGGCGGGAGCCGATCTGCTCGGGACGCTCCATGCGGTGACTCATGCGCTGCCCGCCGCATCACCGTCTAGCGTCGGCGGAGACGCGTCCGCTTCTATACGACCGATCTCCGTCTGACCGTAGAGAGCCGGGTCCCAGCGCGTCGCGGGTGCAGGCTCGCCGCGAAGCACGGAGAGCTCCCCCGCGATGCGCGCCATGAGCACGTCGGTGGCCCGCACGAGCAGGGCGTTGTCGATCGGTTTGCCGCGGAACTCCGACAGGTCAACCGGGTCTCCGAAGCGCACCGTCACCGGCTTGCGCCCCCACAGGCTCAGCTTGCCGTAGCGGGGCATGATCCTCTGCGTACCCCAGTGCGCCGCGGGAATCAGCGGCACGTCTGCTTCGAGCGCCATCCGCACCGCCCCGGTCTTGCCGCGCATGGGCCACAGGTCGGGCTCGCGCGTGAGGGAACCCTCCGGGTAGATGACGACCGCGAGACCCTCGGTTGCGAGCTGACGTGCCGCGGCGAGCGGATCGCTGCCGCGCTTGCCCGCGCGGTGCACAGGAATCTGCCGTGACTTGCGCAGCGCCCAGCCCAGCACGGGCACGTCGAACAGGCTCGCCTTGGCGAGGTAGCGGGGTGCACGGCCCGCCTTCCACACGGCGACGCCGAGCACGAGCGGGTCGATCTCGCTGTAGTGGTTCGGGGAGATGATGGCGGCACCCGACCGGGGAACGTTCTCGACCCCGTCGATCGTGTACTTGCCGACGAGGTTCATGAACGGGATGACGATGAATGACAGCATCCGAAAGAATGCGGTCTTCTCGCTGCGCACCCGACCCGTCACAACTGCCTTGTCAGCCACGCGCCTTAGCTTACGAGGTCGAAGTCGGCTCCGAGCGTTTCGAGCTTCTGAATGATGTGCTCGTAGCCGCGTGCAATGATGCCGACGTTGCTGATGTGCGACGTGCCTTCCGCGGCGAGCGCGGCAATGAGGTGGCTGAATCCGCCGCGCAGGTCGGGCACCGTGATGTCGGCACCGTGCAGGGGGGTGGGGCCGGTGATGACGGCGGTCTGTTCGAGTTCGCGACGCTTCTGAACCCGGCGCGGAACCCCTTTGAGGCCCTCCGCGTGCACGACGATGTCGGCCCCCATCTTGCGGAGCGCTTCGGTGAATCCGAACCGGTTCTCGTACACGGTCTCGTGCACGATCGACACGCCGTGCGCCTGGGTGAGTGCGACGATGAGGGGCTGCTGCCAGTCGGTCATGAATCCGGGGTGCACGTCGGTTTCGACGGTGACGGGTTTGAGGTTGCCGCCGGGGTGATAGAAGCGGATGCCGTCGTCGGCCACGTCGAACGCCCCACCGGCTTTGCGGTACACGTTGAGGTAGGTCATGAGCTCGGCCTGACGGGCGCCGCCGACGAAGATGTCGCCTCTGGTGGCGAGTGCCGCGGATGCCCAGCTGGCGGCTTCGTTGCGGTCGAAGAGGGCGGTGTGTGTGTAGCCGTCGAGCCGGTCGACGCCTTCGATGAGGATGACCCGGTTGGGTTCGACGGAGATGATGGCGCCCATCTTCT
>DAOMOV010000255.1:0-2900 GCA_035444505.1 Terrimesophilobacter sp. | reverse complement strand
TCCCGCCTCGTCGGCCTGCGCAGGCACCTGCGGCGCGACCTCGGCCTGCCCCCCGAGCAGCTCGCCTTCAGCGGCTACTGGAAGCGCGGGGTAACCAACTTCGACCACCACACCCCCATCGACCCCGACGAGGACTGATCCTCGTCGGCTAGCTCGGCAGCCTCTTGCCACGACCCAGAGCCCGCAGGGCGGCAACGATCGCCACCAGGTCGACCACCTCCTGCAGCGCCGCACCCACGATCGCCGGCAGCAGCCCCACCGCGGCGACGAGCATGAGCCCGACACTGATGACGATGCCCACCCAGATGCTCTCCAGCGCGATACGCGTCGTTCGCTGGCCGATGTAGACCGCGTCGGCGGTCTTCGAGATGTCATCGACGAGGATGACGACATCCGCCGAATCACTCGCCGCGGTCGCGCCCCGCGCACCCATCGCGATCCCCACGTCGGCGACCGCGAGCACCGGCGCGTCATTGACCCCGTCGCCCACCATCGCCACAGGGCGGTGCGGGATCCTCTGCACGATGTCGACCTTGTCCTGCGGGAGAAGCTCGGCATGCACCTCGGTGATACCCGCCTCGCGTGCCACGTGTTCGGCCGTGGAGCGCGCGTCCCCCGTCAGCATGTAGGTATGGGTGACCCCGAGCGTCCTCAACCGCGCGAGGACGCGGGCGGCGTTGTCACGCACAGGGTCGGTCAGGATGATCGAACCCGCCAAGACCCCATCGACACAGGCGTAGACGCCCAGCTCGCCGCTGACCAGCATTGCCTCTGGCACCTCACCCGCGTGCTGCGCGACGAACGCTCGCTTGCCTACAACGACCTGGCGGCCCAAGATCGTAGCGACAACGCCGTCGGTCGCATGCTCTTTCGCATCATCGGTGCTGACAAGGCTCACGCCGCGATCCTGAGCCGTGTCGACAATGGATGCGGCGAGCACGTGCGAGGAGTACTGTTCCGCCGACGCGACCATCGCGAGCAGTTCGTCCTCACTGAACGGCGCCTCCGGTCGCACCGCCACCACCGTGGGGGTGCCGACACTGAGCGTGCCCGTCTTGTCGAACGCGATCGCCTTCGTGCGCGACAACTGCTCCAGCGTGCCGCCACCCTTCACGATGATGCCGTGCCGAGCTGAGCGGCTCATCCCGCCCATGAACGCGACCGGTGCCGCAATGAGCAGCGGGCAGGGCGTAGCGACCACAAGGACCTCCGCAAACCGCACCGGATCCCCCGACAGCGCCCACGCGACACCAGCGATGAGCAGGGAGACGATCGTGAACGGAACCGCGTAGCGGTCCGCGAGCCGCACCAACGGTGCTTTCGACTCCGCCGCCGCCGTCACGAGAGCCACAATCTGCTGGTACTGACTATCAGCCGCCGCAGCGCTCGCCCGAATGACCACCGCCCTGGGGCCATTCACCGCACCACTGCGCACCGTGTCACCCACGCCGCGATCCACCGGGAGACTCTCACCCGTGAGCGAGGCCTCATCGAACGAGGCGTCCGCAGTCTCGAGAATCCCATTGACCGGCACCACCTCACCCGGACGCACAAGGAGCCGGTCGCCCACAACCACCTCATCAACGGGAACATCCACCGTCGCCACGGTGTCGGCATCCGCACCATTCGCCAACCGATGCGCGATACGCGGCGCGTTCGACAGCAGGGACGTCAACTCGCGCTTCGCGCGGTGCTCCGCATAATCTTCGAGCGCCTCACCACCCGAGAGCATCAGGGTGATGATGAGGGCCGCCCAATACTCCCCGACCGCGACCGTCGCACCGATCGCCACGATCGCGAGCACGTCGATGCCCCAACTGCCCGTCATCAGATCGCGAATCATGTCCCGCAGCTGCAGCAGTGCCACAAACACCGCGAAACCGCTCACACCCCACTGCGCGAACGTGTGCTGACCCGCCGCCGACAGGGCGAGGCCCGCCACTCCCACCAGCAGCGCCGCCGCCACAATCGGGTAGCGGCGGATGTTGACCGTGAGCGAGCTCATGGCCCCCAGTCAACTCGCCGGGTCGGCGGCTTTCCAGTTAGGGGAGGCTGGGCTTATTGCTGGTGCGCTACCCGATGCCAAGAGGGGCATCGACGCTGGCACGCTGCGCTGCGGCGAGCTCCAGAAATGACCCTCGCTCTATGCTCCAGCGCCCATTCGCTTCTGCAGGTTCGTGTCGAGGGTGGCGAGGAACTCCTCCGTGGTCTCCCACTCCTGGTCTGGGCCGACCAGCAGTGCGAGGTCCTTCGTCATATGACCGGCCTCCACCGACTTGATCACGACATCCTCGAGCGTGTCGGCGAAGTCGATGAGAGCCTGGTTGCCGTCGAGCTTGCCGCGGTGCTGCAGACCGCGCGTCCAGGCGAAGATCGACGCGATCGGGTTCGTCGACGTCGGCTTGCCCTGCTGGTGCTGGCGGTAGTGACGCGTGACCGTGCCGTGCGCAGCCTCAGCCTCGACAACCTTGCCATCCGGGGTCGCGAGCACCGAGGTCATCAGGCCCAGCGAGCCGAAGCCCTGGGCGACTGTGTCGGACTGCACGTCACCGTCATAGTTCTTGCACGCCCAGACGTAGCCGCCCTCCCACTTCATGGCCGAGGCGACCATGTCATCGATGAGGCGGTGTTCGTAGGTGAGCCCGGCGGCGTCGAACTGCTCCTTGAACTCGGTGTCGAAGATCTCCTGGAAGATGTCCTTGAACCGGCCGTCGTAGGCCTTGAGGATCGTGTTCTTCGTCGACAGGTACACGGGGTAGTTGCGCGCGAGCCCGTAGTTCAGCGAGGCGCGGGCGAAGTCGCGGATGCTCGCATCCAGGTTGTACTGCACCTGCGCCACGCCGTCGCCGGGCGCCTGGTAGACCTCGAACTTCTGCGCCTCACCGCCGCCCTTGGGGGTG
>DAOMOV010000254.1:0-2907 GCA_035444505.1 Terrimesophilobacter sp. | reverse complement strand
CTCCGGTTCCGCGTTCTCGCCCGCGAACACCGCTGCCGTGTCAACACCGGGAGGAGTCTCACCGTCGTTGTAGCGCCAGCCCTCGACGCTGCCCGGCTGGGGCTCCGACGTGTCGGCGCCCACCGTGTAGCTGCGCCACTCGCCCCCCGGGGTCGCGTACCAGTACGCCCAGAACGAGCCATCGAAGACCTCGGGGCACGGGTCGGGCTGCTCGTCGATCGCGCAGATGAAACCCGGACTTCCGTCGGTCGCGGTGAACCCCGCGGCGAGCAGTGCCGCCCGCCCGTTCGCCGGTGTGCCGGGGGCGCACCCGAGCTCCACGTCACCACCGAGGTCCGTGAAGTCGACGACGACGGCCACACCGTCCTCGCACTCGACCGGGGCGGGCTCCGCGGCGAAGGCGGCGGGCGGTGCCGCAAGGGTGCCCGCCGTCAGCAGGGTGATGGCGGCAAGCATCCGGATGCGCCGCGTGCGTGCGTCAAAGCTGCGTGAGAGCGAGGGCGCGGGGTGGGTGGTTGGGGCGGACATGTCGGGCCTTTCCGGTCCGCTCAGGGGTCCGACCGGTGACCCGCCACGGTGATCGCCGCGTCGGGGCGTCGAACTCCGTCTCGCAGACCACGACGATCGAGAGTGGTGGTGCCCTCCAGCGCAGGCGTTCCGACTCGGCGGCTCTCACCGCCCCACGGTTGCGGGTCAGCACCGGACTTTGACCGGTTTACCCTCCGCAGGAGTTGTGCCACCCTGAAGGAGGGCGGCACGATTCACCCTATTGACGCCGACCCTGGGAGGCCAGAGCTATGAGCCGTGTTTATACGAGGACCGGCGACGACGGCTCCACCGGCCGCCTCTATGGCGGGCGCGTGTCCAAGAGCGATGAGCTCGTGGACGCGCTCGGCGACATCGATGAGGCCGTCTCGGCACTCGGAGTCGCCCGTGCGGCGTGCGACGACGCGATGATGAGCGAGATCATCCTGCGTGTGCAGCGCGAGTTGTTCGTCGTCGCCGCCGACCTCGCGGTCAACCCCGGCCACCGCGATCGACTGGCCCCCGGCGTCTCCCTCGCCGAGCCCTCGATGGTGGCGGCCCTGGAGCAGCTCGTCGACGAGCTCACCGCGGAACGCCCCCTGAAACCGGTCTTTCTCGTACCCGGAACCACCAGACTCGAAGCCGCCCTCGATCTCGCCCGAACCGTCGTGCGACGTGCAGAGCGACACACGGTGCGGGCGAAGGATGCTGGGCACACCGTCAGTGAGAGCGTTCAGCACTACCTCAACCGGCTCTCCGACCTCCTCTTCGTGCTCGCACGGCGAGCTGCCGGTGATACGCCTGAGCCGCCCAGCCACGAGTGACCACCCCAACCGCGGGCTCTGTCCCTCAGGCGCCGAAGAACTCGCGCGCCTGAGCGACCCCGTCGATGAGCGCGGCGATCTCGGCATCCGTCGTGAACACGGAGGCGCTCGCCCGCGTCGACGCCGGCACCCCCAGCCGTCGGTGCAGCGGCTCGGCGCAGTGGTGGCCCACCCGCACTGCGATGCCGAGACCATCCAAGAACTGACCCAGATCGTGCGGGTGCACACCCTCGACGACGAAGCTCGCCAGACCCACCCGCGGCACCGCCGAGCCCGGCCCCAGCACGCGAACCCCGTCAATCGCCTCCAGGCCCCGCACGAGCGCGCTGCCGAGCTCGAGGTCGCGAACGCGCACGTTCTCCATGCCGAGCCCGTCGAGATAGTCGGCGGCGGCGGCCAGGCCGATGGCCTGCGCGACCGGCTGTGTTCCCGCCTCGAAGCGGGCCGGGGCGGGCAGGAACTCGGCCCTCTCGAGCGTGACGCTCGTGATCATCGACCCGCCCGTCAGGAATGGCGGCATCGCATCGAGCAGCTCGCCCCGCCCGTAGAGGACGCCGATGCCGAGTGGGCCGAGCATCTTGTGGCCGCTCAGCACCGCGAAGTCGACGTCGAGCGCCTTCACATCCACCGGTGCGTGCGGCACCGACTGGCAGGCGTCCAGCACCACGAGCGCCCCGTGGGCACGCGCGAGAGCAACCAGCTCGGCGACCGGGTTCACCACCCCGATCACATTGGAGACGTGGGCGAACGCCAGCACCCTCGTGCGCTCGCCGATGATGCGCGCCGCCTCGTCGAGGCGCAGCTGGCCGTCATCATCGACGGGAATGTGCCGCAGCCTCGCCCCGGTTCGCTCCGCAAGCTCCTGCCACGGGATCAGGTTCGCGTGGTGCTCCAGCTCGGTGACCACGAGTTCGTCCCCCGGGCCCAGCCGAAACCGCGCCGCGTCCTCGCCGCCCGCCTCCGCACTCGCGTTCGAGAACGAGTACGCCAGCAGGTTGAGTGCGTTCGTCGCACCGGATGTCCATACGACCTCGTTGACGTCGGCGCCCAGAAAGCGGGCCATCCGTTCGCGTGCCGACTCGAACGCCTCGGTCGCCTCGGCCGCGAGCGTGTGCGCCCCACGGTGCACGGCGGCGTTGCGCTGCTCATAGAAGTCGCGCTCGGCATCCAGCACGCGCTGCGGCTTGTGACTCGTCGCCCCGGAATCGAGATAGTTGAGGGGCCGACCGTTCACGGAGCGGCGCAGGGCGGGGAAATCTGCGCGGAGCCTCTCGCTGTCTAGCGACACGGTTGCAGTCTAGTCCCGGGAAAAATACTAGAGGTTAGCCTACCCTTACCAAAACCCGCTGGGAGGCGTACTGTGAAGATATGTCCAACAGCGTGCTCACCCCAGCAGATCTGCAGCGCGTCGAATCACTCCAGATCGTCGTCAAAGAAGAAACTCCCTTCCTCCCGAAGGTCGCCTTCACCCTCATCACCCTCGCCTCCCTCGCAGGGGCCATTTTCACCGGGCTCGGGTTCGGGCTCGAACCCCTCGCCCTCGGGCTGCGCTGGTTCG
>DAOMOV010000253.1:0-2929 GCA_035444505.1 Terrimesophilobacter sp. | reverse complement strand
GCACGGGACCGCAACTCGGTGACCGCCGTGCTGACCCCGTTCGGGCTGGGCCTGGGCATCCTGTTTCTTGCCCTGTATGACGGCCGCACGGCGAACAAGTTCGGCCTGCTCACCGGGCAGATCATCGCGGTCGACAACCCGCAACTGGGGCTGCTGGTGATCGTGTCGGTGATCGTGATCGTCGGTGTGCTGCTGATCTGGCGGCCGCTGACCTTCGCCAGTGTCGATGAGGATGTCGCGCGAGCGCGCGGGGTTCCGGTGGATGCGCTCGGCATCGGGTTCATGGTGCTGCTGGGACTGGCGACCGCCGTGTCGATACAGATCGTCGGGGCGCTGCTTGTGCTCGCCCTGCTCGTCACGCCCGCTGCGGCCGCGATGAGAGTGACGTCGTCACCGCTGGTGACACCCCTGCTCGCGGTGGTGTTCGCGGTCGTGTCGGTCGTGGGCGGCATCCTGCTCGCCATCGGCGGGGGGCTTCCGGTCAGCCCTTACATCACGACGATCTCGTTCCTCATCTGGCTGGTGTGCAGGGTTGTGGGTGCCCGGCGGGTTCCGGCACGACGGCCTATGGTGAGTGGAGGAGCCATCCATGCCGACTGATCACTCGACCCTGAAGACCGCCCCGCCGGTTCGTCGCGACACCCGTCAGCGCCGGGCGGTGCGTAACGCGCTGCAGGGCGCAGAGTCGTTCGTGAGCGCGCAGGAGCTGCACGCGCAGCTGCGGCACGGCGGCACGGCGATCGGGCTGGCCACCGTGTATCGAGCACTCACCGATCTCGCCGAAGAGGGCGAGGCTGATCTGCTGGTGTCGGATGACGGAGAGGCTCGCTACCGGGCCTGCACCGTGTCGGAGCACCACCATCATGTGGTGTGCCGAAACTGCGGTTGGGCGATCGAGGTGGCCGGTGCCGCGGTGGAGCGGTGGGCGGAATCGGTGGCGTCGGAGCACGGCTTCTCAGAGGCGGAGCACGTGGTGAACGTGATCGGTCTGTGCCCTAAGTGCACGCGGGCGAAGCGCGAGGCTTCTGCGCGGTAGCTGTCGCTGGTCGGTCAGCGGGCCCTGCGCTGTGTGCGAGCGAGCGCGCTGGCAAGCATCCTGGAGCCGAGTCGTGCACGGGTGAGCGACCCGTCGATGGTGTCGCGGATGACGCGGAGCGCGCTCGCGGGGCCCTGCACGAGCAGGGTGGTGACGACGGAGCTCTCCCACGCATCGAGCTCGCGCCGGATCTTCTCGGGTGGGCCGATCAGGGAGACCTCTTCGACGAGTTTGGTGGGCACGGCTTTGATGGCTTCGTCTTTGCGACCGGCGAGGTACAGCTCTTGGATGCGGTCGCAGGCTTCTTCGTAGCCGAGCCGGTCGAGCACGTTGCGGTGAAAGTTGGTGCCCTTCGCGCCCATACCCCCGACGTAGAGGGCGATGGTCGGTCGCACGAGGTCGGCGGCGGCCTCGACGTCGGGGTGGGGGATGACGGCGAGCTGCACGGCCACTTCGAAATCTGTGGCGGATCGAAGGGCGGGGCCGCGCTCAGCGAAACCCTCCGCAAGGTACCCGGCGTATTCGGGATTGGCGCGGGGGGAGAACAGGAACGGCAGCCACCCGTCGGCGATCTCGGCGGCGAGGGCGATGTTCTTGGGGCCTTCGGCGGCGAGGTAGATGGGGAGGTTTTTGCGCAGGGGGTGCACGGTGGCCTTGAGCGGCTTGCCGAGCCCGGTGGTGTGGTCGCCGGTGAGGGGCAGCGGGTAGTGGGGCCCTGCGGCGGTGACGGGATTCTCGCGGGCGAGCACGTCGCGGATGATGGCGATGTATTCGCGGGTGCGGGCGAGGGGCTTGGGGAAGGGCTGCCCGTACCAGCCTTCGACGACTTGGGGTCCGGAGACGCCGAGGCCGAGGATGGCGCGGCCCCCGGAGAGGTGGTCGAGGGTCAGGGCGGCCATGGCGGCGGCGGTGGGGGTGCGGGCCGAGAGCTGGGCGACGGCGGTGCCGAGCTGGATGCGTTTCGTGTGCGATCCCCACCAGGCCAGCGGGGTGAACGCGTCGGAACCGTACGCTTCGGCGGTCCACACGCTTTCGAAGCCGAGCCGCTCGGCGGTGCGGATGGCTTTCAGCGCACCGGGCGGCGGGCCCTGCTTCCAGTAGCCGACGGTGTATCCGAGTCTCACGTCCCCAGCGTAGTGACGATCTGAGGGCCTTCCTGTCCTCACCGTGAATCATCGCCTTACTTCAGTTAGAATCCTTGTATGTCTGAGATGTATGCGACAATCACGTCGAAAGGACAGATTACTCTGCCGGTTGGCGCGCGGAGGGCGCTGGGGCTCGTTGAGGGTCAGAAGGTCAGCATCCGGATCGAGGGGGATGCACTGGTGATTGACGCACCGCGCGACATTGTGGCGACGCGCGCGAAGCTCCGTGCCGAAGCAATCGAGAAGGGTACCTGGGGGCGTGTGCCAGTCGCGGGTGATGGTTGGGCGGCTCGGGCCGAGGATCACCGAGAGGATGTTGAGCGTGCCGACGCTTGACACAAACGTTGTTCTGCGCTGGCTGCTAGACGACATTGCTGAGCAGACGGCTGCCGCCGACGCATTGATCGCCTCGGGTGCGGAGTGCGTGGTACCGGATGTCGTCGTCATCGAGACCGTGTATGTGTTGGAGAAGGTGATGAGCCTCACCCGCGAAACCGTTATCGCCGCCATCGAAACGATCTTTGTGGTGTCCAATGCACGCCTAGACCGCACCTTGTGGAGGCAGGCATTGGACGACTACGCGGCGTATCCGAAACTTTCGATCAGCGACACCTATTTGGGTGCGCTCGCGCGGGACACCCGACAGCTTCCGCTGTTCACGTTCGACCAGAAGCTGGCTAGTCAGGTTGAGGGAGCTGCGCTACTCGTCTGAGAAGCCTCCGGCTACGACTCGAGGATGCCGCGGAGG
>DAOMOV010000252.1:0-2933 GCA_035444505.1 Terrimesophilobacter sp. | reverse complement strand
ACGAATGCTCTCGTGGCGGCCGTGTTCGACACGTTCACCGCCAACTGGGAGGGAGTGACTCCGGTGGCCACGGGTGACGTGCACCTGGAGATCGCTGTGAACCCACTCTCTGCCGAGTTCGAATATCTTGTGGACGGTGTCGTGATCTTCTCCCACGGTGCGGCGGGCTACGATTCGCCATCCACTGTGGTCTTCAACAACTACAACACCGGTGGCGCGACCGCCGACTACACGGTCGTGTGGACCGGACTGGAACTTGGCACGAAGATCGACCCTCCCACGATCACGACGGTGACACTGCCTGCCCACACGAGCGCGGGCTTGTACTCAGCATCCATTGCCGTTGACAGCGCCACACCGAGCAGCGTTGCGCCTCGCACGTTCAGCGTCGTGGGCGGCGCAGCAACGTTGCCCCCGGGCCTGACCTTGAACCCCAGCACGGGCGTGCTCAGCGGAACCCCGACAACGGCGGGCACGTTTGCGTTCACCAGTGCCGTGGACAATGGTGCGGTTGCCGGCGACACTGCCGACTATTCGTTGACAATCTCTGCCGGATTCCTTGCTGCGACCGGCCCCAGCGGCGAGGTGCTGACGGGTGGAGTTCTCGCGGTCGGCCTGCTTCTCGCAGGAGTCGGCCTGGTGGTTGCGCGCCGAAAGCTCGCCTAGCCAACGGCAGGTTTCTGACTAGTCTCGTGACCATGACGTCAGAGAACGATGCGCAGGATGCGACCACCCGGTTCGGCTTCGACCTCGCCACCCTGCGTGCGACGCAGCGGCGTTTCACCCTGGCGTCGTACGGAATCATGGCCGTGGCGGCGCTGGGGTTGGCGGTGTGGCTGGGTGCTGTGGGCGAGGGGGACTGGTTCGCGGGTTTCATCACCCCATTCCTCATCGCCGTGGGCGCGGGGCTTGTCGCCTTCATCCTCGGGGTGGTGCTCGCGCAGGTGCTGCGCCAGTTGCGGTCGAGCGTTCCGCGCTTGTTCACCGATACGGCTGCCGTTGCCCTGACCGGGCTGCTGGGGCTGCTCGCTGTGAGTCTGTTTCTCGACTCCTGGGGCGACGTGACGGCGGCCCTCCTCGGCGTGGTCGTCGCCACGGCCGCGCCCATGTCGATCGCAACCTCGCCCCTCACCGCCGTGATTCGTGACACCCCCAACGCGCAGCGCGTGGTCGAGGAGCTCGAGCCGATGCCGCCGTGGTCGAACCTGCTCGGTGGCGAGACCCGCGGCATCCTCATCGGCATCACCGCCGACCTCGTCTTCCGAGGGGCTTCGCTCGTGCTGCTGTGGCACGACGCGAGGCTGATGCTCGTGCTCGTGGTCGTCGCGATCGCCGACGCCGCGATCAGTTCGCGCGGGGTCGCCAGCAGCAGCCGGGTCATGTGGCTCGCGCCGACCGTGCTGAGCGCCCTCGGTGTGCTGGTGGCCGCGATCGTTATCGCGACCACCAGCGCCGGTTAGTTGTCGCGCGCCTGCACCTTGAGGGCCCGCTCGACTCCGGCGAGGTTCTCGGTGACGAGACGACGCAGAGCCGGAATGTCGGGGTTGGCTTTCAGCCACGCGTTGGTCGCGTCGACGAGCGACTGCGACGCGAGCGGAGCCGGGTAGAGGCCCACGATGAGTGCTTCGGCGATCTGGTAGCTGCGCGCCTCCCAGATCGTGCCGAGGCTCGCGAAGTACTTCTCCACGAGTGGCTCGAGGCTCGACGCGTCGTTGACGTGCTGGAACGATCGCGTTCGGGGCGCTGTCGTCATCCACCACCGAGGCGAACGCCGCGAGCTTGCCCTCGGGCGTCGCGAATGTCGCGCGCGCCCGCGCCGCGGCCTGCTGACCGTTCGCGGTGTTGTCGTTCGCGAGGGCCGCATCGATGTCGGCTGATGTCGCCGCCCCGTTGAGCACGAGACCTTCGAGCAGCTCCCAGCCGAGGTCGGTGTCGACCGTGAGCCCCTCGAGCACGACGGTGCCGTCGAGCAGGCCGCGCAGGGCGCTCACGTGGTCGCCGACGGAGGCGATGTTGGCGAAGAACTTCACGAACTGGAACTGGGCATCCGACCCCGGCTCGGCGAGCTTCGCGAGCTCCCACAGGCTCGAACCGACGTACTCGATCGTCTTCGCCCGGTTGTTCGGGTTCACGTACTGGCGTGCCGTGAGCAGCAGCTGGCTGAGCGTGAGACGGATGGTGGTGCTCTCGGTCTCGCTCGCGATGTTGTTCAGCACGAGCCTGACGTAGTCGCTCGCGCTCGTCTCGGCGTCGCGCGTGGAATCCCACACCGAACCCCACACGAGGGCGCGGGCGAGCGGGTTCTCGAAGTCCTTGAGGTGTTTGATGGCGACCGCGAACGACTCGTCGTCGAGGCGGATCTTCGCGTACGCGAGGTCATCGTCGTTGACCAGCGCCAGGTCGGGCTTGGCGTGACCGACGAGCTCGGGAACCTCGGTGCGCTCGCCGTCCACGTCGAGCTCGACCCGGTGGGTGCGCTTGAGTGTGCCGCCGTCGAGACTGTAGAGGCCGATCGCGAGCCGGTGCGGCCGGATCGTGGGGTAGTCAGCGGGGGCGCTCTGCAGCACGGCGAAACTCGTGAAGGTGCCGTCGGCATCCACTTCGAATTCTGGGCGCAGCGTGTTGACGCCCGCGGTCTCGAGCCAGAGTTTCGACCAGGATGCGAGCTCCCGGCCGCTCGTCTTCTCAAGTTCGGCGAACAGGTCGGTGAGTTCGGCGTTCTCCCACGCGTGCTTCTTCAGGTAGGCGGCGACACCGCCGAAGAAGGCGTCGCGGCCGACCCAGGCGACGAGCTGCTTGAGCACCGAGCCGCCCTTGGCGTAGGTGATGCCGTCGAAGTTGACCTGCACGTCTTCAAGATCACGGATGTCTGCCATGACCGGGTGGGTGGAGGGCAGCTGGTCCTGCCGGTACGCCCAGCTCTTCTCCATCGC
>DAOMOV010000251.1:0-2959 GCA_035444505.1 Terrimesophilobacter sp. | reverse complement strand
GAACCGCCCCAGCCGGCGCCGGCTCCGGTCGCACCGCAGCAGTTTGCGCAGCCGGAGCCGTTTGTGCCGCCCGCACCGCAGCATCCGGAACCTGCGCACTTTGTGCAGCCAGCGCTACAGCAGCCAGTGCCGCAGCAGCCCGCGCAGCCTGTGCCGCCCGTGGCGCCGCAGGTCGAGTGGTCCCGGGAGCCGGAGCCGGCACCGGATGTCGTTGTGGTGCCGCCGACGGCGTACGCGCCGCCCGCGCCGGAGTTCGACTTGCCGCCTGAGGTTCCGGGGGAGGCACCGTTGCGTCCTGAGGGGCACTGGTCGCGGCAGGCCGACCTGGACGATCGCACCCAGGTGGGCGACATCCTGCCGAGCCGTGACCTTTCCCGCAGTGATGCGATCACGACGAGCGCTCTCGTGCTGCCGTCGATGCCGCACAATCCGATTGGACCGTTGAGTTCGACGGGGGAGATCCTGGTGACGGGTTCGATCGATCTTCCTCGCATGCTGGGGGCGACGGGGGTGCACCCTGCTCGATTTGACCACTCCGATGTGGACACGATCATCGACGCGTCTGACCGGGAGGATGGTCACCCCAATTCGTCGCCTGTGCGGGCGATCCGCGCGGTGAGCAGTCACACCTCGACGCAGGGGATGATCGCGGCGAGACGGCCCCGCAGCAAGTGGCCGACGTACTTGCTCGCGGGGGTGGCGTCGCTCATGGGCGTGGGTGTTGTGGTGCTGTTCGTCGGCGGTATGCTGCTGGACCTGTTCTGATTGCGACCCAAGTGACCGCTTCTGACCGCGCCGCCGAGCTCCTCGCGGTGGCCGCGCTTGCGGCTGACGCCAAAGGTGCCGAGAACCCGGTGGCCCTCGATGTGTCGGGTCCGCTGCCGTTCGCGGATGCTTTTCTTCTCGTGAGCGGGCGGAATGAGCGCCAGGTGGTGGCGATCGCCGAGGAGGTCGAGGAGCGGATGCTCGAGGCGGGTGCGAAGGCGCTGCGCCGCGAGGGCCGCGCGGAGGGTCGCTGGGTGCTGCTCGATTTCGGTGACCTCATCGTGCACGTGTTTCACGAGGAGGACCGCATGTTCTATGCCCTGGAGCGGTTGTGGAGCGACTGCCCGGTTCTGCCTCTGCCGGACTTCGACGCACCGCGGTAGGGTGACGCCATGGTGGCTGTGACGCGATTCGGTGCCGGCGCCGATTCTCGTGCCGATCTTGGTGCGAGCCGCGCGGAGCTGGTGCAGGCGATCGATGAGTGGGCGGTCGCCGTCGCCGCGAGCGGGGTGCCCGCGTCGTTCGGCTGGCGGTGCACGGCGGCGACGGGTGAGGGGCTTCTGGCGCAGCTCGAGGAGCTGGGCTCGATGTACTGGGACTTTCGCTCGGGCAGGGAGCGCAATCTTGCGCGGCACCCCGAGTTGAGCCCGGAGCAGGTTGAGGCGATTACGTCGTCGGCGCATGATCTGGGTCTGGATGGCACCGAACCGCCGTCTCGGCCCCACTACGATGCGGTGCTGATGACGGGCGGCATGGTGCGTGCCGGCATTGTCAAGCCCCGGTTTGTGCGGGAGCTGGTCGACTCGGATGTCTCGTTCGGTGAGGTCGTGTTTGTGGGGGCGTTTCGGCCGTTCGCGGGTGATGAGGTGCGGCTCGCGCGGGAACTCGGTGTCGCCGGTTCGAGTTCGCAGGGCGGTGACGAGTGGGATGCGATGGTCACGGGTCTGGAGCGCGCGTTCCCGCCGACGTCGCCCCCGGTTCTTGTGGAGCACACGGGGGAGAACCGGAATGCGAGTTGGCGTGACCTCTCGTGGCTGTCGGGGCAGCAGGTGGTGCGGGCGGTTGCGGCCCCGTCGAGTGACCCGCGGATGCGCAGGGCTGACACCGCGGACACGTTCAGGTTCTGGGCGGGGCGGGCTGGGGCATCCGCTGGCTCTGTTCTGGTGGTGACGACGCCGGTGTATGTGCCGTACCAGGCTGCGGTGGCGGTGCGCACGCTGGGGCTGGAGAGCGGCTTGAGTGTGCAGACGGTGGCCGTGAGCGAGGCCGCGAATGATTTGGGTGAGTTGACGCAGGTCTTCGAGCCGAGGCACCGGTTGCAGGAGCTGCTGGCGGCGGTGCGGGGCGTTCGGGCGCTGCGCAACGATCTGGTCGCGGTGGCTGTCAACCCGTAGCGGGGTGCGGTACGTTGTGTCGCTAGAGGGGCTTTTCGGCCCGCCGTGGCGTTGAGTGGGGGTTGTCGTGAGGGCTGTTGCTGTGGTGCTGGGCGTTGCGGTGGCGTCGTTTGCGCTGGTGGGCTGTTCGCCCGGTTCGGGGCCGGAGCCGGAGCCGTCTGCTGAGCCGAGCATTGTCGCCCCGACGGGGGCGCCGCCGTCGACGCCGCCGTTGGACCTGGTTGAGGTGTCGATTCCGCCTTCGTGCGGCGAATTGGTGCCGATCGATTGGGTTCACGCGCAGTACGGAGCTGACATCGTGGAGATACCGATCACCGACGGGATGGGTTCGGAGGACGTGACGGAGTTCCGCGACCGCGGTGGTCTGGCGTGCATGTGGGGTCTGCCGGCGTCGGAGTTCGGCATCACGGTGTTTGTGGCGCCTCGGGCGACGTCGTCGGATGCCGAGCAGGTCGCGCTGTGGGAGGCTGCCGGCTACTCGCTGGGTCCGGACTTTCTTGACGCGACCTATTTCGAGCACATTGTGGATGATTTCGGTGACCACATGACGGTGTGGACCCTCGTTGAGGGTTTCGAGCTGAAGGCGCATTCGCCGGTGTCGTCGGTGGACCCGCTGCTGATCATTCTGCGTGAGGCGGCCGAGAACATGGGCTACGTGTAGCCTGTTCGCCGCACCCGCGTCGGGTGTAGTAACCTAGGTAGTCGTCCCTGTCGGGGCGATTGCACGGGTCTGTGGCGCAGCTGGTAGCGCACCTGCATGGCATGCAGGGGGTCAGGGGTTCGAGTCCCCTCAGATCCAC
>DAOMOV010000250.1:0-2979 GCA_035444505.1 Terrimesophilobacter sp. | reverse complement strand
GAGCCGCTTCTGAGTGTGCCGCCACTCGGCTGGATCAACCTGCACTTCTCTCTGCTTCCACGCTGGCGTGGAGCGGCGCCGGTGCAGCACGCGATCATCGCTGGCGATGAGGTCACGGGTGCTGCGGTGTTCCAACTGGTTCCCGAGCTCGACGCGGGTGATGTGTTCGCTACCGTGAACCGCCGGATCGAGGCACACGAGACCGCGGGGAGGGTTCTGGAGGACCTCGCCGAGTCGGGCGCCGAACTCCTGGTGAGCACGGTGGACGCACTCGCCGAGGGTACGGCGGTCGCGACCCCGCAGAGCGGCGAACCCAGTTTCGCGCCCAAGCTCACGCTCGACGATGCGCGCGTGGACTGGTCCGCCCCGGCGGAGTCGATTCATGATCGCGTGCGCGGTGTCACTCCGGAGCCTGGCGCGTTCACCACGGTTGACGGGGCGAGGCTGAAGATTCATTCCGCCGCTATCGCACACGGTGTCGCACGGCTGCCCCAGGGCGAGATTCGTTTGCACGACGGCCGGGTTGTCGTGGGGACTGCAACGGTGCCGCTCGAACTCATCGAGGTGCAGCCCGCGGGCAAGCGAACCATGAGCGCGCCCGACTGGTGGCGGGGAATCGGTGTCGACCGCGTGGTGGCGGAGTGAGCGCACCCAGCGTGCAACCTGCCCGTCGAGTCGCACTCGACGTGATTCGTGCGGTGAGCGACGCGGATGCCTACGCGAACCTCGCCCTGCCCGTCGCGATCGATCGGGCAGGCTTGTCGGCAGCGGATGCCGCGCTCGCGACCGAGCTGACCTACGGCACCCTGCGGGAGATCGGTTTCTATGACGCGGTGATCGCGCTCGCGGCAGGGCGGAGCACACGCGAGATCGATGCCCCGATTCTCGATGTGCTGCGCTTGGGCGCCCACCAGTTGCTGTCGATGCGCACCGCGACGCACGCCGCGGTCGACGAGTCGGTGACGCTTGCGCGCGCCGTGGGTTCCCGATCGTCAACGGGGTTCGTCAACGCCGTGCTGCGGACGATCTCCCGCACCCCTGCCGACGAGTGGCGAGAGCGCGTGACGTCAGCGGCGAAGACCGAAGATGAGCGTCTCGCCCTGGCGCATTCGCACCCCGCCTGGGTTGTGCGGGCGTTCCGATCGGCCCTCGCGGCGGAGGGCCGCGAGAGGGAACTTGAAGAGCTGTTGCGGGCCGACAACGTCGCGCCACGGGTGAGCCTTGTCGCGCTGCCCGGCCTTGCCGTCGGCACAGAGCTGGACGGCGCCGAGCCCGGGGAGTTCTCGCCGTGCGCTCGTGTCAGCGGCGGGGGAGACCCTGCCCGCTGGCCGGCCGTGCGCGAAGGCAGGGCGAGGGTTCAAGACGAAGGCTCCCAGCTCGCGGCGCTCGCGCTGAGTCGAGTCCGGCCGATCGCCGGCGACGAGGAATGGCTCGACCTGTGCGCGGGGCCGGGAGGCAAGACGGCGCTTCTTGCTGCGGAGGCACGGGGCACCACTGAGGGCCTTAGCGCCACGGTGACGGCGAACGAGATCGTCCCCGCCCGCGCAGCCCTCGTGCGCAGGGCACTCGCGGCCTTCACGAAGCCACCCGTGGTGCTCGAGGGTGACGGGCGCAGCGTGGGGGCCGAGCATACGCACCGCTTTGACCGTGTGCTGCTCGATGCACCCTGCACGGGACTCGGCGCGCTGCGGCGCCGCCCTGAGGCGCGCTGGCGCAAGCAGCCCCGTGACGTGCCGGAACTCTCGAAGCTGCAGGGCGAGCTGCTCGACTCCGCCGTGGCGGCAAGCAAACCCGGGGGCATCATCGCCTACGTGACGTGCTCACCGCACCGCGCCGAGACGACGGCGATCGTCGCCGACGCGGTGCGTCGTCACGGCCTCGCCCAGCTCGACACTCCCGCCGTGCTCGCCACGGTGACGACGCACCCGCTCAACCTTCCCGACACCCCGCACGCGCAGCTGTGGCCGCACCGCCACGGCACCGACGCCATGTTCATCGCGCTGCTCGAAACGCCAAGAAAGTAGGGTTGCACCATGTCGGTTCGCATCAACCCCAGCATCCTGTCGGCCGATTTCGTCAACCTGGAGCGCGACCTCGGCACCATCGCCTCCGCTGACTTCGTGCACGTCGACGTCATGGACAACCACTTCGTGCCGAACCTCACCTTCGGCCCGCAGATGGTTCAGCGCATTCAGGATGTCTCGCCGATCCCGCTTGACGTGCATCTGATGATCGCCGACCCCGACCGGTGGGCGCCGGGCTACGCCGAACTGGGCGCGTTCTCGGTCACCTTCCATGCTGAGGCGGCGACGGATGCGGTGGCCCTTGCTCGCAGGCTGCGCGAGATCGGCGCACGGGCGGGGATCGCGGTGAAGCCGAGCACCCCGATCGAGCCGTTCCTGGAGCTGCTGCCCGAGTTCGATCAGGTGCTGGTCATGACGGTCGAGCCCGGGTTCGGGGGACAGGCATTTATCGAGCACGTCATGCCGAAGCTCGCCCTGCTGCGCGCGGCTGTCAACAGCACAGGGCTCGACGTGTGGCTTCAGGTCGATGGCGGTGTGACCCCCGACACCATCGTGATCGCCGCCGAGCACGGCGCCGACACCTTTGTGGCGGGCTCGAGCGTGTTCAACGCGGGGGATACTGCTGGCAACATCGCGGCGCTGCGCGCCGCGGCACGCACGCACGTGCACGGGTCGCACGCAGTCTGATTGAATTGCCCGATGAGCGATTCGAATAGAACCAAGCCCGAAGTCGACTTCATCGACGGTCCCGCGCCGAGTGAGCTCGTCATCACTGATCTTGAGGTCGGCAGCGGCGCCGAGGCCACGCCGGGAGCCACGGTCGATGTGCACTATCTCGGTGTCGATTTCGAGTCGGGTGATGAGTTCGATTCGTCATGGAGCCGCGGCGAGTCCGTGAACTTTCCCCTCACCGCCCTCATCCGGGGCTGGCAGGAGGGCATCCCGGGCATGAAGA
>DAOMOV010000249.1:0-3019 GCA_035444505.1 Terrimesophilobacter sp. | reverse complement strand
TGGCACTGTGAGCGACGACGAGAAGCAGACGACGACTCCGGCGCGTCCGCCTCGCGGTCACGGCCCGTTCGGCGGCGCGAGCATGCCCGCGGAGAAGTCCCTCAACTTCGGGCCGTCAGCCTTGCGTCTCATCCGCCGACTGCGTCCGGAGTGGTTCGGCATCATCGGTGTGGTGCTGTTCGCGATCGCGAGCGTCGTGCTGAGCGTGCTTGGTCCGAAGATTCTGGGTGAGGGCACGAACCTCATCTTCGAGGGGGCGTTCTCGAAGCAGTTCCCTGAGGGGGTGACCCAGGAGCAGCTCGTCGCCGGGTTGCGGGCCGCAGGAGAGCATGCCCAGGCCGACCTCATCAGCGGCATGCACCTCGTGCCCGGCGCCGGTATCGACTTCCACGCGCTGAGCATGGTGCTCATGGGGGTGCTGCTGCTCTACATCTTCTCCTCACTATTCGGCTGGTTGCAGGCGTACGTGCTCAACGATGTCGTGCAGCGCACCGTGTTCCGTCTGCGTGAGGACATCGAGGCGAAGATCCACCGTCTGCCGCTCAGCCACTTCGACAAGACGCCACGCGGGGAGCTGCTCAGTCGCGTCACGAACGACGTGGACAACATCTCACAGAGCCTGCAGCAGACGCTGAGCCAAGTGGTGACCAGTCTGCTGACGGTGATCGGCGTGATCGTGATGATGTTCCTGATCTCGCCCATCCTGTCGGTGATCGCACTGGTGACGATCCCTCTGACGATCATCATCACGGTGACTATCGCAAAGCGCTCGCAGAAGCTGTTCGTGGCGCAGTGGAAGCACACGGGGGAGCTGAATGCTCAGATCGAGGAGAACTTCACGGGCCACTCGCTCGTGAAGGTGTTCGGTCGCCAGAGGGAGGTCGCGAAGGTCTTCGAGGCGAAGAACGAGGAGCTGTACCGGGCGAGCTTCGGCGCCCAGTTCGTCTCGGGCATCATCATGCCGTCGATGATGTTCGTCGGCAATCTCGTCTATGTCGCCATCGCCGTAGTCGGCGGCGTGCTTGTGGCGAACGGGTCGATGCGACTCGGTGACGTGCAGGCGTTCATCCAGTACTCGCGCCAGTTCACGCAGCCGCTCACCCAGCTCGGCAGCATGGCGAACCTGCTGCAGTCGGGTGTGGCATCCGCTGAGCGCGTGTTCGAACTCCTTGACGCTGAAGAGCAGACGCCGGATGCTGCTGCCCCGCAGTCGCCGACGGTCACCCACGGCAGGCTCGAGTTCGAGAACGTCTCCTTCCGCTACGCCGAGGACAAGCCGCTCATCGAGAACGTGAGTCTGCTCGCCGACCCGGGGCACACGATCGCGATCGTGGGACCAACCGGTGCGGGCAAAACCACCCTCGTGAATCTCATCATGCGCTTCTATGAGCTCGACGCGGGTCGCATCACCCTCGACGGGGTGGACGTGGCGTCGATGACGCGCGACGATCTGCGCTCCCGCATCGGTATGGTGCTGCAGGACACGTGGCTGTTCGCGGGCAGCATCCGCGACAACATCGCCTACGGTCGTCCGGACTCAACGGAGGAGGAGATCATCGCGGCCGCCACCGCCACCTACGTGGATCGCTTCGTGCGCACCCTCCCCGACGGCTACGACACTCTGCTCGACGACGAGGCCTCCAATGTGAGCGCGGGGGAGAAGCAGCTGCTGACGATCGCGCGCGCGTTCCTCGCGAAGCCGAGCGTGCTGATCCTCGACGAGGCGACGAGTTCCGTGGACACCCGCACCGAGGTGCTCGTGCAGCAGGCCATGGCGGCACTGCGCAGCGACCGCACGAGCTTCGTCATCGCGCACCGTCTGTCGACGATTCGGGATGCCGATCTCATCCTCGTGATGGAGCAGGGTCAGATCGTCGAGCAGGGCACGCACGCCGAACTGCTGGAGGCTGACGGTGCCTACGCGCGCCTCTACGAAGCCCAGTTCGCGGGCCCCGCTCTCGACGAGGAGGACCTCGCCACGGGCTCTATCTCCATCACGCCCTCCGGTTCCTGAACCACTGTTGCGCCCCGACACCCCGCACTCATGCTCGCAACTCAGGCAGTTTTCCTGAAAGTGGCCAGAACTCGCCCCAAATCAGGCTCGATCGCAAGAATTACCTGAGTTGCGAACGTGAACGCGACCAATACAGTGGCTAGAGCCGCGTCCAGGCCTCCGAGAGCACGCCGCGCAGGATGCCTTCGATCTCGTCGAACTCGGCAGGGCCGATGGTGAGTGGCGGGGCGAGCTGCACGACGGGGTCCCCACGGTCATCGGCGCGGCAGTAGAGCCCCGCGTCGAAGAGCGCTTTGGAGAGGAAGCCGCGAAGCAGCCGCTCCGATTCCTCCTCATTGAAGGTCTCCTTCGTGGCCTTGTCCTTGACGAGTTCGATGCCGAAGAAGTAGCCGTCACCGCGCACGTCGCCGACGATGGGCAGGTCGAGGAGCCTCTCCAGGGCGGAGCGGAAGATCGGCGAGTTCTCACGCACACGCTCGTTGAGCTTCTCCTCCGCCATGATGTCGAGGTTCTCGAGAGCAACCGCTGACGACACCGGATGCCCACCCCAGGTGTAGCCGTGGTAGAACGTCGTGTCGCCGTGCTTGAACGGCTCGTAGATGCGCTCGTTCACGATCGTCGCACCCGCGGGCGCGTAGCCGCTCGTGATGCCCTTGGCGCACGTGATCATGTCGGGAACGAAGTCGTAGGTGGTCGACGCGAACGTGTTTCCGATGCGTCCGAAACCGGTAATGACCTCGTCAGCGATGAGGAGCACGTCGTACTTGTCGCAGATCTCACGCACCCGCTGGAAGTACCCGGGGGGCGGGGGGAAGCATCCGCCCGAGTTCTGCACGGGCTCGAGGAAGACCGCGGCGACCGTCTCGGGGCCCTCGAAGAGAATCATCTCCTCGATGCGGTTCGCGGCCCATTGGCCGAACGCGACCCTGCGGTCGCCCTCGCCACTGTGCACGAAGCCCTGCTCCTCGGCGCGGTAGTAGTTCGTGTTGGGCACGCGGAAACCAC
>DAOMOV010000248.1:0-3052 GCA_035444505.1 Terrimesophilobacter sp. | reverse complement strand
CCGCTCAGATGAACTGCTCGACGATCAGCCGTTCCTCCAGCCCGTGGCCGGGGTCGAACAGCAGCCGGTGGGTGATGTCGGGCACCGACCTGACCTCGACCGACAGCACGTCGCGGACCGAGGAGCGGCTGTCGGCATCGGCCATCACCGGCCGCTTCTCGGCCTCCAGCACCTCGAAGCGCACCACCGCCGATTTCGGCAGCACCGCGCCGCGCCAGCGCCGGGGCCGGAAGGCCGACATCGCCGTCAGCGCCGTCGACACCTCCGCGCAGTTCGGCATCGAACCCCGCGTCGCCATGCTCAGCTACTCGACCGGCGAGTCCGGCACCGGCGCCGAGGTCGACAAGGTGCGGGCCGCCACCGCCATCGTGCGCGAGCGCATCCCGAGCATCCCCGTCGACGGACCCATCCAGTACGACGCCGCCGCCGACGCCGCCGTCGCCCGCACCAAACTCCCCGACAGCGAGCTCGCCGGGCGCGCCACCGTCTTCATCTTCCCCGACCTCAACACCGGCAACAACACCTACAAAGCCGTGCAGCGCAGCGCCGGAGCCGTCGCCATCGGCCCCATCATGCAGGGCCTCCGCCTGCCCGTGAACGACCTCTCCCGCGGCGCCACCGTGCAAGACATCGTCAACACCATCGCCATCACTGCCATCCAGGCGCAGAGGGTTCCGGATGCTGCGGGCCGGGGCTCTGAGGTCGGTTCGAGTGCTGCGGGTGCCGGTGGTGTGCGGCGAGCTGTGGGTTCCGGTGCTGGTTCTAAGGGCGCGCGGCCGACTGCGGGTGAGGCTGCCACTGGAGCTGGTTCGGGCCGGGCCACACGGGGCGACTCGTGACCGCCGTCTTCGTCGTCAACTCCGGCTCGTCCTCGATCAAGTACGACCTGTTCGACGCGTCGACCCTCGAGTCGATCGCGAGCGGACTGCTCGAGCGCATCGGCGAACCCGGCGGCGACGCCGCCGACCACACGGCAGGTATGCGCGCCGTGCTGGCGAACCTGCCCGACAGTGACATCATCGCCGTCGGGCACCGCGTCGTCCACGGCGGCAGCCGCTTCATTCAACCCACCCTCCTCGACGATCAGGTGGTCGCCGAGATCGACCGGCTTTCCACGCTCGCACCCCTGCACAACCCCGCGAACGTGCTCGGCATCCGTGCCGCCCGCATCGCCATGCCGGGCGTGCCCCACGTCGCGATCTTCGATACCGCCTTCCACCACACACTGTCCCCTGCTGCCTACACCTACGCCCTCGACCGCACCGTCGCCGAGCAGCACAGCGTGCGGCGGTACGGATTCCACGGCACCAGCCACGAATACGTCTCCCGCACCGCCGCCGACTTCCTCGGCCGACCCCTCGCCGAGCTCAAGACCATCGTGCTCCACCTCGGCAACGGCGCCTCCGCCACCGCCGTCGACGGAGGCCGCTCCGTTGACACCTCCATGGGCCTCACCCCGCTCGAGGGTCTCGTCATGGGAACCCGCACCGGCGACCTCGACCCCGGCATCCTGCTGCACCTCGCCCGTGTCGCCGGCCTCAGCGTCGACGAACTCGACACCCTCCTCAACCGCCGCAGCGGCCTCCTCGGACTCACCGGCACCGGCGACATGCGCGACGTCGTGCGCGCCGCCGATAGCGGCGACACGGATGCCTCACTCGCCCTCGACGTGTGGGCTCACCGCATCCGCAAGTACGTGGGCGCCTACGCCGCCGTGCTCGCCGGGCTCGACGCCATCGTCTTCACCGCCGGCATCGGCGAGAACAACCCCGCGCTGCGGGCGCGGGCGCTCGCGGCGCTCGGGTTCCTCGGCATCGCAGTCGACCCCGCGCTCAACGAGGCGCCGTCGCGTGAGGCGCGGCAGATCTCGCCCCCGGATGCCCCGGTCGCCGTGCTCGTCATCCCCACCGACGAAGAACTCGAGATCGCGCGCCAAACCCTCGCCGCTGTCGCCACTTCAGGTGGTTGAGGGATCGCGTAGCGATCGATCTCGAAACCACCGGACTCGTGATTGCCGCCCCGGTGGCTTCGAGACGATTTCGCTCGCGAAATCCCTCAACCACCTGAACTCGCCACCCTTAACTAGTGGAGGTTCACACCGGCACCGCTTCTGCGATCACCCGGTCACGAAAACGTTCCGGGAGAGCCCGCGGAGTCACCACATCGACCCGCACCCCGAGCAACTGGGTCAACTCATGGCGGATCGCACCGATGTCGAAAAGCGTTGTTCCTACCATTGGGTCAACCAATAGATCAAGGTCACTGCCAATCGCGTCATCTCCACGCGCTGCAGAACCGAACACCCGCGGATTCGTCACTCGATGAGCAAGCACCAGAGCGCGCACCGCGTCACGGTGCAAGTCAAGTACAGCCGACGGCTTCACGGGAAGAACCTCCTGCATCAATCGTCCCACGATGAACTCGGAAACGCGCACCCCCGCGAAACTTTCGCGGGCGCGGTGTCGGCGGCGCCGACTACGCTGGATGCGTGGTCACCGCCCTCTACCGCCGCTACCGGCCCGAAACCTTCACCGAACTCATCGGCCAGTCACAGGTGACCGAACCCCTCCAGACAGCGCTGCGCACCAACCGGGTCAACCACGCCTACCTCTTCAGCGGGCCCCGCGGATGCGGCAAGACCACGAGCGCGCGCATCCTCGCCCGCTGCCTCAACTGCGTCGAGGGGCCCACCGACACCCCGTGCGGCAATTGCTCCTCCTGCATCGAGCTCGCGCGCGACGGGGGCGGCTCCCTCGACGTCGTCGAGATCGACGCCGCCAGCCACAACGGGGTCGACGACGCCCGCGACCTGCGCGAGCGCGCCATCTTCGCCCCCGCCCGCGACCGGTACAAGATCTTCATCCTCGACGAAGCCCACATGGTCACCCCGCAGGGCTTCAACGCGCTCCTCAAAATCGTCGAAGAACCCCCCGAGCACGTCAAGTTCATCTTCGCCACCACCGAGCCCGAAAAAGTCATCGGCACGATACGCTCCCGCACCCACCACTACCCGTTCCGGCTCGTGCCCCCCGCGCAGCTCCTCGAATACGTC
>DAOMOV010000247.1:0-3066 GCA_035444505.1 Terrimesophilobacter sp. | reverse complement strand
CCGCGTTCACGGGGTTGAATTGCCCCCAGATCGCTGCCGACTCCAACGAGGCGATCGCCACCGTCTCTGGGCTCACCAGACCCAGACCCGAAACACTGGGCCGCAGCTCGACCACCTCCGTCGCCACCGGCGACGACCCCGGAATCAGCGTCGAGCCGACCGACTGGTAGGCACCCAGGGGCACATGACTCAGCTCCGTCTGCAACGCCGCAATCTCGTCAATGCCGAAGCCCCCCACCAGAGCGCCACCACGGCTCTCCTTCGCCAAATTCCCCTTGAGATTTGAGGCGAACACCGACTCCTCGCCCAGCTTCACGCCATAGTCGGAGACGGTGAACACGTTGCTCATGTTCGCATTGCTGAAGAATGGGGAGACGTACTCGTCCGCGACAACGCGAACTTCGACGCCATCCGCGCCCTCATTCAGCACCTCGACTGGCGGGGCCTCAGCCGTTCCAAAAAGGAAGAGCGACAGCACCCCGGCCCACGGCGGCCCCTTCACGTCATCCGCGGTCGTCGTGGGCCACGGCACGATGGGGGTCGTCAGCGAGAACGGGTTCAGCATCGTCGAGACATCCGAGGTGCTCGAGCCCACCACATCACCGGCGCCATCGACCATGTTTGTCGGCAACTCGTACGGGAAGATGTGCATCGCGGAACTGTCTACTACTGGGGCATCACCGAACGCCTCAACACCAATCCGTAGAGTCAACGGGGCGGGCGCGACCTCCCGGCCGAGCATCGGCACATACGGGGGTTCCTCGAAGTTCTCGACGGGGTACTCATCACCGTTAGCCGCGTAGAGACGCTTCCACTCCTCCAGCTCGGCCGCATCGATCCCCGACCGCATCTCCTCCAACTCGGCGCGCGTAGCTAAGAATGCGTCCGCGTAGCGGCCGGGATGCGACTGCGCCCACTCCAGCAGGCTGTCTGACTCAATCTCCCCACCCTCAGCAAGCTCCACGAGCGGCGCAAGGAACTCACCCGCCGCGCCTAGTAAGGCCCGTTCGGCTTCGGGGTCAACCAGTGTGACCCGGGTGCTCGACATGAGACCACCACCGAGGGTGAACAAGATGTAATCGCCCTCCTCTTCACCCGTCCCAGCCCAACCGCCACCAGTCGGGTAGACGACTTTCGATAGACGCGGATTCCAGTTGCCGCAGTACTTCGCGATGAGCGGGTACTCCTCGGGAGTGACATCGTAGCCATTCATGTTGCAGCCCTGCGGCGGAATTTCATCACGAGGCGTCTCATCGATGATGACGTCGTAAGTCTCCGTCGACACGAGCCGCTCCCAGAGCCCGTCATCCGTGAGGTAGGCCAACGTCACCCGAAACGCCTGCGGCACCTCGCTCGCGCCCGCGAAGCCCTTGGGGATAGCGAACTGCGTCTGCGGAGTCGACAGCATGGGGATGATGACCTCGCCGATCGGTGCCGCCACCTCGACACCGGACACGGCGCGAATCTCGGCAACCTGCTCCAGCGTCATCCCACCGCCAGCACCGCCCAGCGAGTTCGGCGCGAGCAGGCCCGCCACCTCGCCGCCGCTCGCAGTGACGAGAATGTCGTAGGCGCCGCGCCAGTTCTCGTCGAGAGTCGCCTGAAGCCGCTCGGCCGCGGTCGCGTTGATGCCCGCGGCGGCGAGGCTCACGAGTGCGAGCAGCGCAACAGCGACCATGCGGGCACGATCGCGAACGACTCGACGAACCGGCGAAGGCGCCTTTACCACAGACACCTCCGCGAGTCGAGTCAATGCCACCCTACTCAGACATTCCCGGCCGAGCCAGATTCGTCCACTGCTAACTCGCCCGCAATGTGAGGTGTCAGTAGGTGCGCTTCATGTTGCTCACGAAGAGCAACTACTGACACCTCACGGCAACGACAGGCTAAACCCGCAGGTACCGCCGGATGGCGACCGCCGCCGAGATCGCCGCGAGTGCGGCCCCGATGGCGAGCAGGATGGGTACGACGAGCAGCGCATCCCCCAGGTCGACGTAGGGGGTCGTGCCGGGCACCGCGTTGAGGTAGCCCTGTACGAAGAAGTGCACGATCGCCACCACGGCCCCGCCCGCGAGCACCGCGCCGATCAGCGCGGCGAGCACACCCTCGAGAATGAAGGGGGTTTGAATGAACCGATTGGAAGCCCCGACGAGCCGCATGATGCCGATCTCGCGCCGACGGCTGAAGGCGCTCAACCGGATCGTCGTCGCAATGAGCAGCACCGCAGCGATCAGCATGAGCACCGCTATGCCGATCGCCGTGTAGCTCGCCGCCGCGAGGGCGTCGAAGATGGGCTGCAGCAGCTCTCGCTGGTCGAGCACTTCCTCCACACCAGGAACCCCGGAGAGCCGCTCCACGATCGCCGCCGACTGCTCCGGGTCATTGAGGCTCACCCAGAACGTCTCCGGCAGAAACTCGGGCTCCACGAAACTGGAGGCGTCGTCACCGAACTGGTCCAGGTAGTTCGCGTACGCCTGCTCGTGGTCCTCGAACTCCCAGTGCTTGATCAGGGTCGCCAGGGGTTCGGTGGTGAGCTGCTGCTCGATGAACGACTTCTGGTCGGCGGTAGCCTCGGTGAGCGCGCATCCGCCCGTGTCCACGAAATCAGTGCACAGGTACACGGCGACCTGCGCGCGGTCGAACCAGTACCCCTTCATCTGCCCGATCTGCAACTGCAGCAGAATCGCCGCACCCACGAACGTGAGCGAGATGAACGTGACCAGAATGACCGCGATCACCATCGACAGGTTGCGGCGGAACCCCTGAGCCACCTCCGACAGCACCAGACCCAGCCTCACAGGTCGGCCTCCCGCCAACTCGAGCCCGCGGAGGGGGCCGCACCTGGCCCACCCGACCCAGCATCCGAACCCGGAGCCTGCTCGGGATGCTGCACCGGCACAACCTGCGTCTGGTACCCACCGTGCCGCTCATCCCGCATCACCCGACCCGCGCTGAGCTCGATGACGCGGCGCTTCATCTTGTCGACGATGCCCGCGTCGTGGGTGGCCATGAGGATCGTCGTGCCGCCCAGGTTGATGCGCTCCCGCAGGGCCATGATGCCCGCAC
>DAOMOV010000246.1:0-3103 GCA_035444505.1 Terrimesophilobacter sp. | reverse complement strand
CCCATCACGAGGCGCGCGATTTCGGTCTACCCCGACCTCATCATCGCCCTCGCTCGCGTCAAACAAGCGGCCGCACGAGCCAACAAGGAACTCGGCACCCTCAGCGCCGCGAAGGCCGACCTCATCGACGAGGTGTGTGAAGAGATCGTCGAGGGCAGACTTCACGACCAGTTCCTCGTCGGAGTCATACAGGGCGGGGCGGGAACCTCGACCAACATGAACACCAACGAAGTCATCGCCAACAGGTGCCTCGAACTCATGGGCAAAGACTTCGGCGACTACACGAGCTTTCACCCCATCGACGATGTCAACCGCAGCCAGAGCACCAACGACGTGTACCCGACGGCGATCAAGATCGCCATGATCCTCGGCACCAAGCGGCTGCTCGAGGAGCACGAACTGCTTCGCCAAGCGTTCGCGGCGAAAGGCGACGAGTTCAAGAGCGTGCTCAAGGTGGGCCGCACGCAGCTGCAGGACGCCGTGCCCATGACCCTCGGTCAAGAGTTCCACGGTTTCGCTACGACCATCGGAGAAGACTACGGACGACTGAGCGAAACCCTCCCGTGGCTCGGCGAGATCAACCTCGGTGCGACCGCCATCGGCACCGGAATCACCGCCGACTCCCGGTACGCCGCCGCCGTGTGCCGCCACCTCGCCGACGTCACCGGCATCCCCGTCATCACGGCCCCTGACCTCGTCGAGGCGACGAGCGACACGGGCGTGTTCATGACCCTCAGCAGCCACCTCAAGCGCGCCGCGGTGAAGCTGTCGAAGATCTGCAACGACCTGAGGCTGCTCTCCAGCGGCCCACAGGCGGGTATCGGTGAGATCAATCTGCCCGCCAAGCAGGCCGGGTCGTCAATCATGCCCGGCAAAGTCAACCCCGTCATCCCCGAAGTGGTCAACCAGATCGCGTTCAGCATCATCGGCGCGGATGCGACCGTGACCGCTGCAAGCGAAGCGGGCCAGTTGCAGCTCAACGCCTTCGAGCCAGTCATCGCACACAGCATCATGCAGTCCATCGCGTGGCTGAGACACGGTTGCTACACGCTCCGCGTCAACTGCATCGACGGCATCACCGCGAACACCGTGCGGCTCGCTGAGCAGGTCGGGTCCTCGGTGGGAGTGGTCACCGCGCTCACCCCGTACATCGGCTACACGGCATCGGCAACCCTCGCCCACACGGCGCTGACAACCAACGCCTCGATCGCGGAACTCGTCGTCGAGGCAGGGCTCATGAAAGCCGAAGACGTCGCGCGCGTGCTCTCACCCGAGCGGCTCAGCGGGCTCGTACCCACCACGGGTGTCATCACGCTTCCAGAGTAGGCAGCGGCACAGCCCCAACCGTACCTCGGTCGGGTTCGGTCGCACCACAATGGCAAGCGGATGCACAACTATCCTGAAGGTGTGAACACGCACGCAGGCATCGTCATGGTCGGCAGCGCCAACATGGACATCGTTCTCGGAGTCGAGCGAATCCCCGCGCCCGGCGAAACGGTACTCGCCACCTCCCTCGCCAAGCACCCCGGAGGCAAAGGACTCAACCAGGCCGTCGCCGCCGCCCGCGCCGGTGCCACCACCACCATGATCGGTGCCGTCGGCACCGACGAGAACGGCAACGAGCTCGAAACGGTGATGACCGAGGCCGGCATCGACGCCCGCATGCTGCGTCACGTCGCCGAGCCCACGGGCACCGCCATGATCAGCGTCGACACCACGGGCGAAAATGCCATCATCGTCGCCTCCGGCGCCAACGCCACCATCACCACACTCACCGATAATGAGCTCGACGCAGTTCGCGGGGCAACCGTACTGCTCATGCAACTCGAGCTGCCGATCTCAGCCGTGACCCAGGCAGCCCGTGCAGCGCGCAGCGCAGGGGGCACTGTCATGCTCAACGCAGCCCCCGCACTGGAGGTTCCCGACGAACTCATCGACGCACTCGACTACCTCATCGTCAACGAACACGAAGCCACCGTGCTCTCAGGAGAGGCCGACCTCAGCGACGCCTCGCGCTCACTCGCTGACCGAGTGAACCGACTCGTTGTCACCCTCGGCACCCAGGGCAGCGAACTCTGGGACGCGGGAAAACTCATCGCCACGGTGCCCGCACGGCGCGTGACCGCCGTCGACACCACCGGCGCGGGCGACACCTTCTGCGGCGCATTCGCTGCCGCCATCAGCCAAGGCCGCGACTTCGAGTCCGCGGCGCGATTCGCCACCGCAGCTGCTGCTCTCTCCGTGCAGACCCACGGCGCAGTGCCCTCGATACCGCACCGCGAACAGATCGAAGCGGTGCTCGCGTCGTGACCGTACTCGAGGCGCTGCGAGCCGCACTCGGCGACGCCGTCTCCACCAGCGCTCGCGACCTCGAGGACGCCCGGGCCGACAAATCAGGCTACGTCTCGAGCTCGAAACCACTCGCGGTCGTCACACCCCGCACCATCAATGACGTGCAAGCCGCCATGCGGATCGCAACCCAGTTCGCCGTGCCCGTGGTGACACGAGGAGCAGGAACAGGGCTCGCCGGCGGTGCAACCGCTCACAGCGGCGAACTCGTGCTCTCCACCCGTGGCCTCGATCGCATCCGTGAGATCTCCACTCTCGACGAAATCGCCATCGTCGAAGCAGGGGTCATCAACGGCGACCTCAACGACCAGCTCGCCCCACTCGGCTACTTCTTCGCCCCCGACCCCGCCAGCAGAGCCATCTCCACCATCGGCGGAAACATCGCGACCAACGCCGGTGGGCTCCTCTGCGCCAAATACGGAGTCACCCGTGAAGCCGTGCTCGGCCTCACCGTCGTTCTCGCCGACGGCACCCTCTTGACGCTCGGCCGTCGCTCCGTCAAAGGAGTGACCGGCCTCGACCTCACCGCGCTCCTGGTCGGATCTGAGGGAACACTCGGTGTCATCGTCGAAGCGATCGTGCGCATCCGTCCACGACCGCGAACGGCACCGGCGACAGTCTCCGCCTGGTTTCCCGATGTCGACACCGCCCTGACCGCATGCGCGGCGATCACCGCGACCGGAACCGTGCCCGCGATCATGGAACTCGTCGACGCGGCGAGCGTCACGGCGATCTCCTCGCACCTCAGCGCCAT
>DAOMOV010000245.1:0-3107 GCA_035444505.1 Terrimesophilobacter sp. | reverse complement strand
GTCGCGCCGCATTATCGCCCTCAAAACTCAGGAACTTCGATACCTGCTGCTGCAGGTACCCCACCCACTCGGCGACGGTCTCCTTCGTGTTGAGGGTGCGCTCCGCCGTCGGTCTCGGGTCGCCGATGAGGCCCGTTGACCCGCCGACGAGCCCGAGGGGCTTGTGGCCAGCGAGCTGGAGCCGACGCAGCAGCAGCAGCTGCACCAGGTTGCCCAGGTGCAGGCTCGGCGCGGTCGGGTCGAAGCCGCAGTAGTAGGTGATGGGCTCCCCCGCGAGCGCCTCCTTCAGCGCCGACTCATCGGTGGAAACATGAACGAGCCCCCGCCAGACGATCTCCTCCCACAGGTCACCGAAAGTGGGGTCGTTGCGCTGCGCGCTCAGGATGTCGGATGCGGCCACCACACAACTTTAGCCGCCGCGCTGGATGTGATCTCGCGGGCCGTACCGGACCCCGGACACCAAGGCTGTGAATCAAGTGTGGAGACTTGATTTCATAGAAACAAGGATGCAGACTTGATTCATGGCTGAGTCTGCAAGCTCCCCCCGCGGCCTGTTCGTCATCACCGCCGACCAGGTCGACAGCCGCGACAGTGACGACCTCGTCGCCGAGACCCTCGACGCCCTGGCCCGCGGCCACACGCTCCCCTTGCCCGCGGAGCGCACCGTCGGCGACGAGCTGCAACTGCTCACCGCGAGCGCCACCGAAGCCTTCAGCATCATCCTCGACCTCACCCGCAGCGGGCGCTGGAGCGTCGGCTGCGGAGTCGGCGGCGTGCGCACACCGCTGCCAGCCAGCATCCGGGAAGCCAGTGGCCCCGCATTCATCGCCGCGCGCGACGCCGTCGACCGTGCCAAGAAGGCTCCCACTCGGTTCGCCCTCAGCCACGAGCGCGCCAAGCACCTCACCGCCGACGCCGAAGCGCTCATCGACCTGCTGCTCGCCCTGCGCTCCCGCCGCACCGACGAAGGCTGGCAGGTGCACGACCTGCTCGAGACCGGGCGCACCCAGGCGGAAGCGGCAACCGCGCTCGGCATCTCCCCGCAGGCCGTGAGCGACCGAGCACGCACCGCAGACCTGCGCATCGAAGCTGCCGCACGAGACCCACTCGTGCGACTGCTCGATGGGCTCGCTAGCGTAGAGCCGACACCGGAAGGAGACTGAGAATGCTGTGGTTGCTCTCCGCATTCCCCTGGGTTCTGGTGATCGCCTTTCTCGCCGGCGCACTCGTGCTCAGCATCGTGGCCTCTAAGGCGGGCCGACACTGGGCCATCGCCCCGGTCGCACTCCTCATCGCCCTCGCCATTGTCGCCCCGCTCGTCAACGAGTTCGCTGAGGCACCGCATCCGGTCTTCACGGTGACCGTGATCGTTCTGCTCGTCACCATCGGTGTCGTCGGCGGCAGCCCCTTCGTCATCGCGATACTCGAGCTGGCCGGCAGCGACAAGGATGCGCTGGGCGAGCACGGCGGCATCCTGGTCACCGACACCGGTTCCAAGAAGGCACCCCGTGAGATTCTGCGCGGCGGGGCCACAATCGGCTACCTGGAACGGCTGTTCATGATGGGGGCGGCGCTCATCGGGCAGTTCGCCGCGGTCGCCATCGTGGTCGCCGTGAAGGGCCTGGGACGCTTCAATGAGCTCGAGAACGCGGCCGCACGGGAACGGTTCATCATCGGAACCCTCGCCAGCATCGTCTGGGCCGGTGCCTGCGTCGCTCCGGCGCTGATCGGCTGGAGCGTCGCGCTGGTGCCCTAGCGGCGAACCCGCTTCGCAGCCGCCTTGTAGGGCGACACGGTCGGGTCGCCGGGGATCCAGAACCGCCATGGGAACTCATCCGTGCCGCCAGGCCCGGCAACCCCGGTGCGGGGGCCCTGGGCAAAGGTCGCGACGGGTGCACCGAGCTCCAGCCGCACTCGTGAGCCGGAGACGACATCCGCTCCCCCATCGGCGAGGGTGATCCCGGTCGCCACCACCAGCCGTGCGGGGCCGCGCGCGAGATCCGCGTCGGTGCGCGACGTGATGCGACGCGAGCGGGCCAGCTCGAGCCCGTCGATCACCTCGCCCGCGCGCAGCAGCACCCCCGAGCCGACATCCGCCGGTGAGCAGACGATGTTCGCGCAGGTGTGCATGCCATAGGTGAAGTAGGTATAGAGGTGGCCCGGTTCGCCGAACATGACCTTGTTGCGCTCGGTGCGCCCCCGGTAGGCGTGCGATCCAGGATCGACGGGGCCGTGGTAGGCCTCGACCTCGGTGAGTCGAACACTCACCGAGCCCTCCGGCGATTCCACGATCAGGATGCCCCCGAGCAGCAGCGGGGCCACCTGGTAGGCGGGCGCCGCGAGCAGTTCACGCACCGGCGGTGACCTTGGCCACCCTCTCGGCGAGGGCGGCGAGCTGCTCGGCGACCCGAACCGGTGCCGTGCCGCCGACGCCGCTGCGGCTGGCGACCGAGCCAGCGGCGGTGAGCACCTCACGCACCTGGGGGGTGAGCGCCGGCGATACCGAGGCGAGCTGCTCGTCGCTGGCCTCGTGCAGCTCGATGCTCTGCGCCTCGCACAGTGCGACGAGGGCTCCGCTCACCTCGTGCGCCTCGCGGAACGGCATGCCCTCGCGCACCAGCCACTCCGCGACATCCGTCGCCAAAGAGAACCCGCGCGGGGCGAGCTCGGCCATGCGGTCGGTGTCGAACCGCAGCGTGGCGACCATGCCGGTGAAGGCGGGCAGCAGCACGCGCAGGGTCTCGACCGAGTCGAAGACCGGCTCCTTGTCTTCCTGCAGGTCACGGTTGTAGGCGAGGGGAAGCCCCTTGAGGGTGCTGAGCAGGCCGGTGAGGTTGCCGATGAGGCGGCCCGCCTTGCCCCGAGCCAGTTCGGCGATGTCGGGGTTATTCTTCTGCGGCATGATGCTCGACCCGGTGGAGTAGCCGTCATCGAGGGTGACGAAACCGAACTCGTGGGTGTTCCAGATGATGATCTCTTCGGCGAAGCGCGACAGGTCGATGCCGAGCTGGGCGAGCACGTAGGCGAACTCGGCGACGACGTCGCGAGAGGAGGTCGCGTCGATCGAATTCTCGGCTGGACCGGCGAGGCCGAGTTCGCGGGCGACG
>DAOMOV010000244.1:0-3109 GCA_035444505.1 Terrimesophilobacter sp. | reverse complement strand
GCGCTCACGCTGAGTCGGCCAGGCGCGCTCGGTGCTCCACCATGTTGACCCGGTTGCTGCAGCGCACCGAGCAGTAGCGTTTCGATCCGTTGCGCGACAGGTCGACGAGAATCCCGGTGCAGTCGTCGGCCGCACAGGAGCGCAGACGCCCCCACTCGTTGGAGCGGATCATGTCGATGAGCGCGAGGGCGACCTCCACACGAATCCGCTCGGCCAGGGGCGCGGATGCGTCCGTCGCGTGCAGGTGCCAGTCCAGCCCGTCGTGTCGAACCAGAAACGGCTCAGCCGAGGCATCCGAGAGCATGCGGTTCACGATCGGCACGGCATCGTCGCGCGGAAGCTCCCATACGTCGTGCAGAAGCTGCCGCGTCGCCACCACATCGGCCAGCTCCGCCTCGTCGCGATCGAACCGGCCCGTGTAGCCCACCGACGTCACCATGGCCATCAGTTCCCTCGGCGTCGACAGCTCATCCGTGCCGCTGCGCGACGCGCCAGGATGCGTGTTGACGAGCTCCACAGCGAACCGCAGTGACTCGACTGTGTCAGGGGCAAAAAGCAATTTGACTCCTTACGTCCATGAGCTTAATCTGGTGATCCACAGCAGTCAACACCGGGCGAAAACCCCACGTCACAAAGGCCAGCCATGCGCCGCTCGTCCACCCTCACCGGTCTCGCCATCGCCGTCGTCGCGGCCCTTGCCTTCGGCATGTCCGGGCCCTTCATCAAGCCCCTCCTCGAAGCGGGATGGTCGCCCGCTGCGGGCGTCACCGTGCGATCCCTCGTCGGCGGAATCATCCTCGCTCCCATCGCCCTCTACAGCCTCCGCGGAAAGTGGCACACCCTGTGGGCCGCGCGCACGCGCATCCTCCTCATCGGCCTCATCGGAGTCGCCGCCACTCAGCTCGCCTACTTCGTGGCGATCGCCCTCATCCCCGTGAGCACCGGAATCCTCATCGAATTCATGGCACCACTCCTCCTGGTCGGCTACGTCTGGGCGCGCACCCGCAAGACCCCGAAAATGGTGGTCTTCATCGGCTCCATCCTCGCCATCGGCGGGCTCTTCCTCGTCGTCTCACCGGGTGGCGGTGGTGGGCTCAACCCGCTCGGGCTGCTCTTCGCCGCCCTCGCCGCCGTCGGCTGCGCCATCTACTTCGTCGCGGCCGCCGACGACAGCAACCGAGGCGAAGAAGCACCACCCGCCGTTGCCGTCGCATCCGTCAGTCTCCTCATCGGTGGCGGCGCGCTCGGGCTCCTCTCACTGACGGGTCTCGTTCCGTTCACCGTGACGTTCGGCACCATCACCCTCTTCGGCAACGACACCCCCTGGTGGGTGCCCATCGCGATCGTCGCGGTCATCGCCACCGGTTTCTCCTATGCGGTCAGCATCACCGCGAGCCAGATGCTCGGCGCACGGTTGGCTTCCTTCGCCGGACTGCTCGAGGTGGTCGCCTCGACTCTCTACGCCTGGATTCTTCTTGGTGAGCAGATGACGCTTCTGCAGCTCTTCGGGGGAGCACTCATCCTCGTGGGAATCGGCTTCGTGCGCTCCGAGAAGGTCGACGAGCATGTCGTGCACCCCGAACCCGAGGTTCCGACCGCCACGTCTGAGGTGCCCATTCCCGCCTGAACGTCACGGCAGGGTTCGCCGAGAGAACCCTGCGAGCCACCTGACCGCGCCGCACGCAAACCTAAGCTGTGCGAAACGAGGGAGGCGACGTGAACACAGCCGAACAGATCACGAGCGTGCACGGCGACGCTGGGCGCAGTGACAGCGTGCGCAGCGACGATCAGAAGACAGTGCACACGGATGCCGCGCCGACCTCCAAGCACGATGCCCCGCAGCGCCCTGGGCGCGTGGTGGTCTTCGCGCCGTCTCCGGAGTTGACGATCACCATCGAGGATCACGCGGAGAATGGGGACATCCACATCCACGCCGGGGGACAGGGCGTGTGGCAGGCTCGCATGGCGCGTGCCCTCCGTGCCGAGGTCACCCTGTGCGCGACGTTCGCGGGGGAGACCGGCAAGGTGCTGCAGCACCTGCTCGCTGACGAGGGCATCAACTTCGTCGCCGTCAAAAGGCCGGGCCTCGGGGCCGCCTATATTCATGATCGCCGCGGGGGCGAGCGCCAGGCCATCATCGAGACGGCGGGGGATCCCCTCTCCCGTCACGACCTCGACGAACTCTACGGCATCACGCTGCGCGAAGGGATCGAATCCGACGTTGTGATCCTCAGTGGGCCGGTCGGCGACGGTGTGCTTCCCGCCGACGTGTACCGGCGTCTTGCCGCCGACCTGAGGGAGCACGACTGCACCGTCATCATCGACCTCGCCGGTGAACGACTCGACGCCGCCCTCGAAGGCGGTGTCGACGTCGTCAAGGTGAGCCATGAGGAGCTCCTCGCCGACGGACGCATCACCGACCACACCGTCGACGACATCGTCGAGGCGATGCGCGGCATCCGCGATGCCGGCGCCGGTACCGTGATCGTCACGCGCGCCGAGGAGCCCCTGCTGCTGCTCACCGGCGACGACGTCCGGCAGCTCTCGGCGCCCACCATGGAGATCGTGGACACGCGAGGCGCGGGGGACTCCTTCACCGCCGCGACCGCCGTCGGGCTCGCTCGCGGCCTCGGCATGGAGAGCGCCGCCGCGCTCGGCGCCTCCGCGGGTGCACTCAACGTCACGCGTCACGGCCTCGGCACCGGTGACGCCGACGCGATCCACACCTTCGCCTCGCGCGTGAGGATGAGCGCGCTCGGTGCCGAACCGCACCACGAAGTCGAAATCACCCCCGACGAACTCGCCGCCATGGCGCAGTAGCCAGCGAAAAGGAGGCGAGCGTGCGCGCCCTCATCACCAACGACGACGGAATAGACTCACCCGGACTCCTCGCTCTCGCGATCGCGGCGTGCGACGTCGGCCTTGACGTCATCGTCGCTGCGCCCGCGGAGGAGGCCAGTGGCAGCAGCGCCTCCATCACCGCGACCGAGGCGCACGCCGTCACGGCCGCAGGCGGGCGGGGGCGCATCCGCGTCACCCCGCGCACTCTCGCCGGCATCGACGTCGCCGCCTATGCTGTGCACTCCGCCCCCGCCCTCATCGCCCTCCT
>DAOMOV010000243.1:0-3126 GCA_035444505.1 Terrimesophilobacter sp. | reverse complement strand
GTGGACATCCTCATCCGATTCGGCAGGCACGATACTGCCGTCGGCGACACCCGCTGCGAGTGTGTCGAGGGCGCCGCGCAGGCCGTCGAGCTGATCGAGGCTGAGGTAGCCCGCCGCGTGGAGCGCCGTAGCGTGCGCGCGCGAACCCGCTATGTCGTACGGGGCGAGCACCCAGTCGAAGTGGGTCGAGCGACTCAGCAGTTGCAGCTCAGGCGACGGACCGCCGGAGAACCGGGCTCCCCAGAGCGCACCCTCGTTCGTCGCGCCGCTCGCCGCCGTCTCCCCCGAACTCATGGGTCAAGTCTGCCACTACCGGCGGCTGAGGCAGACTCGGCGTCTCCTAGCGGCCGGTGCCGTCGGCGGGACGCTCGATGTCGCCGCGCCACGCACCGGTCTCGAAACCGTTCGATTCGATGAGCTCCTTGAAGTGGCGCAGATCGTGCGCCACCTGAGCGTCGTCGATCTGCAGGATCGATCCAGCCTTCTCAGTGAAGCCTTCTGGCTCCCACTCCAATTGCATCCGCACGCGCGTGCGCTCGTCGTCGAGACGGTGGAATGTGACCACACCCGACTGGCTTGGTCCGCTCGTCGACTGCCAGGCGATGCGCTCATCCGGGTGCTGCTCGGTGATCCGAGCATCGAACTCGCGCTCGACCCCGCCGATGTTCACCTTCCAGTGCAAATTCTCGTCGTCAACCTGAGTGATGTGCTCCACGCCGTCCATGAACGCAGGGAAGTCCTCGAACTGAGTCCACTGGTTGTAGGCCGTGCTGATCGGCACATCGACATCGATGTCGCTCGTGATGGTAGCCATGGTGTCTCTCCAAACGTGAGTGTGAGTATCGGTAGTCCCCACTCTGGGGGCGCTACTCGAAACCGCGGTGAGCGTTAGTCGTGAGCCACCTGTGAAAGCGCCGCGGCGGCCTGTCCGCGGGCGTACGTCGCCGTACCGTGAACGCATGAGAGTCGTAGCCATATCATGGTTCGCGATCATCGCCGCAACCGTGTGGCTCGTGCAGAAGGGGTCACCCGAGTCGAAGAGGCTCGGGCACGAGGGTCTCGGTACCCAGAAGGAGCAGCTCATCGGTCGCTACGCGCGACCTGACTCACCCACGTGGGCGAAGGCGAAGGGGATTCGGCTGTGGCTCCTCAGCAACTCGCTGCTGCTCGTCATGGGAACCATCTTCATGCTCTCGTGGCTTGCGCAGGCGGCCGCGGGTGCAACCGTGTTTAACGCCGACCAACTTAATCACGGTGCGGCGGCGATCACCTTCGGTGAGTACATCGTGTCTGCCGAGTTCTGGAACCGCACCCTGCAGAACTGGCAGTCCGAGTTCCTCGCGGTCGGCAGCATGGTTGTGTTCGCCATCGTGCTCAGGCAACGCGGTTCGGCCGAGTCGAAACCGGTTGGCGCACCGAACTCGATGGAAGCCGTCGAGGCGGAGTGAGCCAAGGCGACGGGTGACGTGTCAGCCAGTGCCGTTCTCGCTCGTGCTCTCCACCTCCTCGAGACCCACTGCCTCGCGCAGCTCTTGCGCATCCTCCTCGAGACCGTTCTTGTGCATGAGGTCAGCGAGGGAATCCGCGATCGCGTTGAGCTTGTGCTGCACCGCGAGATCGGCGCGCGTCTGACTGTTCTGCAGCAGTGCGACCAGCAGAAAAGTCACAATCGTCGTGATCGTATTGATGATGAGCTGCCACGTATCGATGTTCTGAATGAGCGCGATCGACGGCGCCCACAGCAGCACCAGCAGTACGCAGAACACGAAGAACCACGCCTTGCTGGCCAGCCTCGACGCGTGCTCCGCGAATCGATCGAACGCGCCGATCTCGCGCGAAATCTCACTCGGCATCAGCGGTTCACGAGACACGGTGGGCCCCTCTCACTCGGTTCGAGTGGAGTGTACGCCCCGATCATGCGAGGGCGCACAGCAAGGTCACTGCTGCGCGAGCAGCCACACAAGGAGCGCCTTCTGCGCGTGCAGGCGGTTCTCCCCCTCGTCCCAGATGACGCTCTGCGGTCCATCGATCACCTCAGCGGTGACCTCGAAACCACGATCCGCGGGCAGGCAGTGCAAGAAGATCGCCTCGGCGGATGCGTGAGCCATCAGATCGGAGTTCACCTGGTACGGCCCCAGTTGCGCGAGCCGCTCGCGGGTCTCGATCTCGCGACCCATCGACACCCAGGTGTCGGTGACGACGACATCCGCCCCCGCCACCGCGTCGACCGGGTTCGTGAACAGGGTCGCCGAACCGCCCGTCACCGCAGCAATACGCTTCGCCTCGGCGAGCACGTTGCCGGCCGGCGCGAACGAGCTCGGCGATGCGACCCGCAGGTGCATTCCCGCGGTCGAACCCGCGAGCAGGTACGACTGCGCCATGTTGCTGCCCCCATCACCGATGAACGCGACCGTGAGGCCGACAAGGTCGCCCTTGTGCTCCCGGATCGTGAGGAGGTCCGCGAGAAGCTGGCAGGGATGAAAGTCGTCCGACAGGCCATTGACGACGGGCACCGCCGTGCCTCTCGCCATCGATTCCAGCCCGGCCTGGCCGAACGTGCGCCACACGATCGCCGCCACCTGACGCTCCAGGATTCGTGCCGTGTCCTCCGGGGTCTCCTTGCCGCCCAACTGGCTGTCGGCTGTCGAGATCACGAGCGGGTTGCCGCCCAGTTCGGCGATCCCCACGGCGAAGCTCACCCGCGTGCGCGTCGACGACTTGTCGAAGATCACCGCGACCGTGCGCGGTCCCTCCAGTGGGCGCTCCGCAAACCTGTCCTTCTTGAGCCGCAGCGCGAGTTCGAGAATCTCGGCCTGCTCGGCCTGTGTGACGTCGTCATCGCGCAAGAAGTGGCGGACCATCAGTGAACCTCCGTGGTGAGAGCGGCGGTGTCGCGGGCGGCGGTGTCGAGGGTGCTGAGCGCCTGGCTGAACAGCCTGCCGAACTCGGCCACCTCAGCGTCGCCGATGATGAGCGGTGGGGCGATGCGGATGCTGTGGTCATTCGGAGCGTTGATGATGAGCCCCAGCTCAAGGGCTGCCGCAGACAGCTCTTTCGCGCGCGGTTCGAGAAGGCCGATGCCGATGAGCAGTCCGCGGCCGCGCACCTCGGCGACCTGGGACGAGC
>DAOMOV010000242.1:2582-3135 GCA_035444505.1 Terrimesophilobacter sp. | reverse complement strand
TCCTGTTCTACACGACCCAGGTCTCCGACCCGCTCGCCGGAGCAGTCGCGTCGACCGTCTTCGACGTCATCGCTCGAGACGGGCTGGTAGAGCGCGCCGCCGAACTGGGCGCCGCCATGACCGAGCGGCTCGTCGCCATGCGGAACGCGAACGAGTGCGTCGGCGACGTGCGGGGGCGGGGGCTCCTCCAGGGGCTCGAGCTCGTCGAATCCAAGGCAAGCAAGAAGCCAGCGGATGCCCTCGGCCAGGCCGTCACAGAGGCATGCCTCGAGCGCGGCCTGCACCTCAACATCGTGCAGCTGCCCGGAATGGGCGGGATCTTCCGCATCGCGCCGCCACTCACGATCACGGACGACGACCTGCACAAGGGACTCGACATCCTGGCGGAATCCATCGCAGCTCTCGCCACGACACGCTAGTTCCGCCTACGATCAACCCGTGAGCACGATCGAGCTCGACCGAACAACAGCCCGCCGCATCGCCATCACGGCTCAACAGCTCACCGCGGCGAGACCCACTGAACTCGAGCCCCTCGTCAATCGTCTGACACTCC
>DAOMOV010000242.1:0-2552 GCA_035444505.1 Terrimesophilobacter sp. | reverse complement strand
CCTGCAGATCGACCCGACAGCGGCGATCGCACCGGCGGCAGACCTCGTCGCCTGGTCGCGACTCGGCAGCGCATACCAGACCGAGCACCTGCGCACCGCGCTCGAGACGGATCGCACCCTCTTCGAACTCGACGCCATGATCCGCCCCATGACCGACCTTCCCCTCTTTCTCGCGTTCATGCGCGACACACCGCTCTACCCGCGGCAGCAGTCATGGCTGGCCGCCAACGCGAGCTTTCGCGACGATGTGCTCGAGCGGCTCGCCGCTGAAGGGCCGCTGCCGTCGCGGAGCATCCCCGACACCTCGAGAGTGCCCTGGGAGTCCACCGGATGGTCCAACGATCGAAACACGACCCAACTGCTTGAGTTCCTCGTCCGCGTCGGCGATGTCGCGATCTCCCACCGTGTCGGACGCGAACGACACTTCGATCTCGCCGAACGCATCTACCCGAACGGTGACCCCCTCCCCCTCGATGAGGCCAAGCGCGTCCGTGACGAGCGACGGCTCGCCTCGCTAGGCATCGCCCCGACCAGAGCGCCCGCGCAGGCGATCGAACCCACCCACGTCGGCGGCGTCGGCCTCCTCGCCACGATCGAAGGCGTGCCAGGAAAGTGGCGGGTCGATCCGGCCATCCTCCACAGCGTGCAGGGCGAGTCGTCCTTCACGGGTCGCACCGCGATCCTCTCCCCCTTCGACCGCCTCACCTACGACCGCAAGCGCGCCCTCGCCCTGTGGGACTTCGACTACTCGCTAGAGATGTACAAGCCTGCCAGCAAGCGACGCTGGGGCTACTTCGCCCTCCCCGTGCTCCACGGAGACAGCCTCGTCGGCAAGATCGACGCCGCTGCGGACCGCAAAGCGGGCACCCTCACTGTCAACGCCATCCACGAAGACACACCGTTCGACACCGAGACGCGGTACGCCGTTCACGCAGAAGTCGACTCCCTCGCGACGTGGCTCGGGCTCGCACGGACGTGACGTACACCGCAGCGCCGAGGCTCCTGCCGCTCGATACAGTGAGAACAGGAGGCCACTGATGTCCACGATCCCCGGCTACGGAAGATCCACCCAGACCGTCATCTATCGCGGCGGCGCGACGGGCGTGAAACCCGCGGTTCCCACGAGCGCGAACGAACTCGAAGCAGCAGCCCACCGCATCATGTCGCCCGAAGCATGGGCGTACATCGCCGGATCAGCGGGGTCAGGCGCAACAACCGCCGCCAATCGGGCAAGCCTCGACCGCCACCGCATCGTCCCGCGGATGCTGCGCGACGTCTCCCAGCGCAACCTCAGCATCGAGCTCTTCGGCCACCGCTACGACTCCCCCATCATTGCCGCCCCCATCGGCGTGCTCGAACTCGCCCACCGCTCCGCCGACCTCGCCGTCGCCCGCGCAGCAGCGAGCCTCGGCGTGCCCTTCGTCTTCTCCAACCAAGCGTCCATCCCCATGGAGCAGACCGCCGCCGTCATGGGTGACGCACCCCGGTGGTTCCAGCTGTACTGGTCCAGCAGCGACGAACTCGTCGCCAGTCTCGTACGGCGAGCCGAAGCATCCGGAGCACAGGCCATCGTTGTCACGCTTGACACCCACATGCTCGGCTGGCGGCCCCGCGACCTCGACCTCGCCTACCTGCCCTTCATCCGCGGCATGGGAATCGCCCAGTACACGAGCGACCCGGTGTTCCGCGAACTCGTGCACGAGCGCATGAAGCAGCCGGCCGGGGCCAAGCCCAAGGTCACCGCCGCCGCAATTCGAACCCTCATCGCCATGACGAAGCGCTATCCAGGTCCCTTCGGCAGAAACCTGCGCAGCGGGGAGCCGCGCGCCGCCGTGGAGACCTTCCTCGACGTGTTCTCACGGTCCAGTCTCGAGTGGCAGCACCTCGAGTTCCTGCGCGAGCAGACCAGCCTCCCCATCGTGCTCAAAGGCATCCAGCACCCGGGCGACGCCGCCCGCGCTGTCGAGATCGGCGTCGACGGCATCATCGTCTCCAACCACGGCGGCCGTCAGGTCGACGGGGCGATCGGCTCCGCGGATGCGCTCGTGACCGTCGTCGACACCATCGCAGGGCGCATTCCCGTGCTCTTCGACAGCGGCATCCGCACCGGAGCGGACATCGCCACAGCGCTCGCACTCGGCGCAGCAGCGGTACTCGTCGGACGCCCCTACGTCTACGGACTCAGTGTCGCCGGTGAGACCGGAGTGCGTGAAGTGCTGCGCAACCTCATCGCCGAGTTCGACCTCACGCTCGGTCTCACCGGCCACACCAGCGCGGCACAGCTCGACCGCGACTCGGTGACGATGCCATGATCGGCGCACCGGAGCTCATCCTCGCCCTCGACCAGGGCACGACGAGCACCCGCGCGCTGCTCTTCGACCACGACGGCCGAATCGTCGCGGCCGCGCAGAAGGAGCACGCGCAGCACTTCCCCCACCCCGGCTGGGTCGAGCACGATGCGGCTGAGATCTGGAGCAACACCCGCCAGGTCATCGACGAGGCACTCGCCCAAGCACCTGAGGCCGGCATTCGAGCCATTGGCATCACCAACC
>DAOMOV010000241.1:0-3198 GCA_035444505.1 Terrimesophilobacter sp. | reverse complement strand
CTTCACCGTCGACGAAGTCGCGCCGCACCCGGTCGTTGAGGTCGGTGTGCCAATCGATCTTGACCGCCCCGGGGATGTGGCCGGTCTCGTAGAGCAGCACGTCTTCATCCGATTCGACAACGACGAGACGGTCACGGTCGAGGTTCGCCTGCAGCCACTTGGTGGTGACGAGCCGCCGCGGGTCGGCGTACTGGGCGAACTTGGTGTCGGATGTGTCGACCTCGACTGTCATGTGTCCTCCGGGTTCGAGATGGGCAGTGCGCAGCGTGGAGTGCCGTGCGCTGGCGGCACGCAGCGTGCCCTCGGGCAGATTAGGCTGGGGTGGCCGCCACAGTCGAATCTACGCTCTCACGCGAGGTTTGGCAGGGACAGGGCGTAACGCAGCGCCACCGCGGAGGGATCGGGTTCGACCCGATGCGCCGTGCGGGCGCTGTTTCGTATCGTAGAGAGTTCAGTTCGTGACCACTTCGCACGTTGATGTTGCCAGCCTCACCAGTAGACGCCCCACCCTCACGGGCAGTGAGATCGTCAGTCACCTCGTGCCGCCCCGCCAGTTCAGGTCGGCGACGGTGGATTCGTACCGACCCGATCCGGCCTACCCGTCCCAGTCGGCCGCGGTCGAGGCGGTTCGGGAGTTCGCCACTGGGTGGCTGCCCTCAAGCGGTGGTTTCTTCAGCCGACGCCGGGCGCCCCAGCAGAAGCCGGGAATCTACCTCGACGGCGGTTTCGGTGTGGGAAAGACCCACCTCCTCGCTGCGGTCTGGCACCTCGCCCCTGGGCGCAAGTACTTCGGCACTTTCATCGAGTACACGGCGCTCGTCGGCGCGCTCGGCTACGCGCAGACGGTCGCCCTGCTCAAGGGGGCGTCACTGCTGTGCATCGACGAGTTCGAGCTCGATGACCCGGGCGACACACGACTCATGTCGCGCCTGCTGACCGAGCTCACGGCATCCGGCACTCGTATTGCGGCGACGTCGAACACTCCGCCGAATGCGCTCGGGGATGGGCGGTTCGCGGCTCAGGACTTTCTGCGGGAGATCGACGCCCTTGCGGCACAGTTCACGGTGATCCGCATCGATGGGCTCGACTTCCGTCGCCGCGACGTGGAGGGCCACGCTGTCTCACTCGATGGGGCCGAGCTGGAGGCATCCGTGGCTCTGGTGGAAGGCGACGTCACGGTCGACTCGTTCGACGCCATCATCCGCCACCTCGCGCTCGTGCACCCGTCGCGGTACGCGAAACTCGTTGATGGACTGGCGGCGGTGGCGATCGAGGACGCCACGGTCTTCAGCAATCAGACGGATGCCCTGCGGTTCGTGGCGTTTGTCGACCGCCTCTATGACGGTCAGGTTCGGGTTCTCGCGTCGGGTGTTCCGCTCGATGAGGTGTTCGCGGACGACATGCTCAGCGGCGGGTACCGCAAGAAGTACCTGCGCACCATCTCGCGACTCATCGCCCTGACGGCACCAGGCCGATAGCTTTCGACGGCGCCCGTAACACGATCGTCACGTACGGGCGGCGCGTGAAACGTCGCCGAAACACGGCGGTGCGTTCACCGAAACGCGCGCACGTCACGATGGCGGAGACATCCTGTTTCACGCATCGAAAGGCACTGACATGTCCGCAGAAACCGTATGGCTGCTCGTCACCGCAGCCCTCGTCCTGTTCATGACCCCCGGGTTGGCGTTCTTCTACGGTGGGCTCGTCAAAGCCAAGAGTGTCATCAGCATGATGATGCTTAGCTTCGGCTCGCTCGGGCTCATCGGCGTGCTGTGGATCCTGTACGGGTTCAACCTCAGCTCGATCACCGGCGGAGGGGCCGACCTTATCGCTGGCATCGCGGGCAACCCATTCAGCGACACGGCGCTGGCGAGCGCCGACGGCGCAACTCTCGCCGGAGCGGCCTTCGGCGCAACCTTCGCCATCATCACGGTCGCCCTCATCTCGGGCGCCGTCGCCGACCGTGCCCGATTCGGATCATGGCTGCTGTTCGCCGGGATCTGGGCGACACTCTCGTACTTCCCTGTCGCAGGCTGGGTGTGGGCGCTCGACGGCGAGGGCAACGCGACCGGGTGGATCGGCACTCTCGGCCCGACCCTCTTCGGAGCCGACAGCGGTCTCGTCGTGCTCGACTGGGCGGGTGGGACCGCCGTGCACATTAACGCCGGCGCCGCGGCCCTCGCCCTCGCGCTCGTGCTCGGCAAGCGCACGGTGTTCCAGCGCGGCGCACACAAGCCGCACAATGTGCCCCTCGTACTCATCGGCGTGGCGATCCTCTGGTTCGGCTGGTTCGGGTTCAACACGGGGGCAGCAACGGACACTGCCGCGGCGGGCCTCATTTTCCTCAACACGATCGGAGCTCCCGCGGCCGGAGTGCTCGGCTGGCTCGCGGTGGAGAAGGTCAAGGACGGCAAACCCACGTCGGTGGGCGCGGCATCCGGCGCCGTCGCGGGTCTCGTCGCCATCACGCCGGCTTGCGCGTTCCTCACACCTGGCTGGGCGATCGCGCTCGGGCTCGTGGCGGGCGCAGCGTGCGCCCTCGCGGTGGAGCTCAAGTACCGGTGGGGCTTCGATGACTCCCTCGATGTCGTGGGCCTGCACCTTGTCGCCGGTGTCATCGGATGCCTGTTCCTCGGCTTCTTCGCTACGGACACGGGCCTGTTCACGGGTGGTGATGCGCGGCAGCTGGTGCTGCAGCTGATCCCGACGGTGCTGGTCGCGGCGTACTCGTTCGGGGTGGCCTGGGCGGTCGCGCGAGCGATTCAGGCGACGATCGGCTTCCGGGTCGCCAGCGAGGACGAGGTCGCGGGCATCGACGTGGTCGTGCACGGCGAGGAAGGCTACGCGCTCGAGACCGTGAAGGACTGAGGCGGCGCGCGAGGCGGCGAATTATGCTGAGGGGTATGCCGGATCCGCAGGTCGGTGCGCATGCCCCTCAGCGGTTCGCCGCGGAGGCGCCCGCGAGGTGGCGGGCCGTGCTGGGCGGTCTCGCCGCGGTGAGCGCGGGACTCGGTGTCGCCGAGGTGCTGGCGGCCGTGCTGTCGCCCCCGGCGAGCCCGTTGTTCGCTGCTGGTTCGCTTGTGATCGACGTGTCGCCGTCGTGGCTCAAGGAGAGCGTCATCGCTCTCGTCGGCACGGCGGACAAGCCGCTCATCATCGCCTGTGTCGTCCTCCTCGCCGCCGTTGTCGCCGCCGGCG
>DAOMOV010000240.1:0-3203 GCA_035444505.1 Terrimesophilobacter sp. | reverse complement strand
GGGCTCGGCACCGGGGCCGTCACGGTCGCACTCTACGTCATCGTCGCCCGCGTCTTTCCGGCACGACTGCATCCGTCGATCTTCGCCGGATTCGCCGCCGCGTGGGTCGTACCGAGCCTCATCGGCCCCTACTTCGCAGGGCTCATCGCTCAGTGGTTCTCGTGGCACTGGGTGTTCCTCGGGGTCGTCGGGCTCGTCGTCGCCGCCACGGTCATGGTCGCCCCCGCCGTGCACTCCCGCCTGCGGCGCGAACTCGGGCAGCCCACAGTGCCGTGGGAGTACGGGCGCATCGCGTTCTCGGTGCTCGCCGCACTCTCGGTGCTCGCTCTCGCCCTCGTCGCCGAGCTCCCCGCCGAACCACTCGTGCTCGCCGTCATCGCTCTCGCCGCGATCGCCGTGACATTTTTCGCGGTGAGACCGCTCGTGCCACCCGGCACCCTCCTCGCGCGCCGTCGGCTGCCCAGCGTCATCCTGCTGCGCGGGGTCGCCGCCGCCGCCTTCTTCGGCGCCGAGGTCTACCTGCCGTACCTGTTCATCGAGGACTACCAGTTCGAACCAGCAATGGCCGGTCTCGCCCTGACCACGGCCGCCATCGCGTGGGCCATCACCTCATGGCTGCAGGGCCGTCTTGCCACAACGCTCAGCAACCGGGGCAGCACCGTGGTGGGCACCGTGCTCGTGCTCGCGGGCATCGTTCCCGTGCTCGTGACCGCGGCGTGGCACCTCGAACCCGCGATCGCCATTGCCGGCTGGACGCTTGCCGGAGCAGGCATGGGCCTCATGTACCCGCGCATCAGCACCATGACTCTCGCCTACTCGACACCCCTCAACCAAGGCTTCAACAGTGCCGCCATGTCGATCGGAGACTCGCTCGGCGGTGCGCTCGCCCTTGCGCTCACCGGCCTCATCTCAGCGCTCTTCGCCGCCACCGGGCACGCCTTCGCCGCCGTCTTCGCGTTCACAGCGCTGCTCGCGCTTGCCGCCATCGCGATAGCGCCACGAGTCGCGGGGGCAGGAGAGTTTCCGGGCGAGGTGAGCGAGGCATCCGTCGACTCGGTCTTCACCGGGCCGATCGTGACGCCCGGGCCTGCGGCAGACGACTAGGAGTTCGCGCGCTCCAGCACGAGCTCGCGCACGCGCGCCGCGTCAGCCTGACCCTTCATGGCTTTCATGACCGCACCGATGACGGCGCCGGCCGCCTGCACTTTGCCGTCGCGAACCTTCTGGAGCACGTCGGGCTGTGCCGCGAGTGCTTCATCGATCGCGGCAATGAGGGTCGAATCGTCGGAGACGACCTTCAGCCCACGCTTCTCGACGACCTCGGCGGGTGCGCCCTCCCCCGCGATGACGCCCTCGAGCACCTGACGAGCGATACGGTCGGTGATGTCACCAGAATCGACGAGGGCAACGAGGGCGGCAACGCTCTCGGGGCTCACCAGCGACACGGGGTCGACGGCGGAGGCGTTCGCGAGGCGAGAGATCTCCCCGGTCCACCACTTGCGCGCCTGAGCGGGCGAGGCACCGGCCGCAACCGTCTGCTCGACCTCGATGAGGAGGCCGGCGTTGACGACGTCCTGGAACTCGAGGTCGGTGAAGCCCCACGCCTCTTTGAGGCGCTTGCGGTGCACGGCGGGCGCCTCGGGCAGCGCCGCACGCAGCTCCTCGACGAGTTCGACCGACGGCTCCACGGGCAGCAGATCGGGTTCGGGGAAGTACCGGTAGTCGTCGGCATCGCTCTTGGGGCGGCCCGGGCTCGTCGTTCCGGTGTCTTCGTGCCAGTGTCGGGTCTCTTGCGTGATGGTTCCACCCGCGGCAAGGATCGCCGCCTGGCGCTGAATCTCGTACCGCACGGCCCGCTCGACGGAGCGCAGCGAGTTGACGTTCTTCGTCTCGGTGCGGGTGCCGAGCTCCCCTGAGCCGCGCGGGCTGAGTGAGACGTTGGCGTCGCAGCGGAGGTTTCCGCGCTCCATGCGTGCCTCAGAGATGCCGAGTCCGATGACGATGTCGCGAATCGCTGCGACGTAGGCGCGCGCGAGCTCGGGAGCGTCGTGACCCGTGCCGGGGATCATCTTCGTGACGATCTCGACGAGCGGCACACCCGCCCGGTTGTAGTCGACGAGGGAGTACTCAGCGCCCTGGATGCGCCCCGTCGCGCCACCGACGTGGGTGAGCTTGCCAGCATCCTCCTCCATGTGGGCGCGTTCGATCTCGACCGTGACGGTGCGGCCGCTCGCGAGCTCGACCTCGACGCTTCCGTCGAACGCGATGGGTTCGTCGTATTGGCTGATCTGGTAGTTCTTCGACAGGTCGGGATAGAAGTAGTTCTTGCGCGCGAACCTGCTCGAGCCGGCGATCTGGCAGCCGAGCGCGAGACCGAGGCTGATCGAGTAGCGCACGGCCTGCTCGTTGACGACGGGCAGCGATCCGGGCAGCCCGAGGCACACGGGGGTGAGCAGGGTGTTGGGCGCGGCGTCGTGAAACTCGCTGTTCGCGGGGTTCGGCGCCGCCGAGAACATCTTGGTGCGGGTGTTCAGCTCGACGTGCACCTCGAAGCCGAGCACCGGTTCGAAGAGCTCGAGAGCCTTCTCGAAGTCCATGAGGTCTGCCTTCGCCACTACTGCCCCCCTCCCTTCGTGCCTGCGGCTTTCGGATGCGCGGGGCTCTTCTCCAACAACGCCCCGCCCCAGGAGTCGTTCAGCAGGGTCTCGAGCGCTGCGCCGACCGTGTAGAGGCGCGCGTCCTCACGGGCGGGCGCCATGAACTGGATTCCGGTGGGCAGGCCGTCTTCCGAAGCGAGACCCATGGGAAGACCGATACCGGGCACGCCCGCGAGGTTCGCGGGGATCGTCGCGATGTCGTTGAGGTACATCGCGAGCGGGTCGTCGATCTTCTCGCCGAAGCGGAACGCCGTCGTCGGGGCTGACGGCGAGACGAGCACGTCCACCGTGGAGAAGGCGTCGGCGAAGTCGCGCTGAATGAGGGTGCGCACCTTCTGGGCGCTCCCGTAGTACGCGTCGTAGTAGCCGGCGGAGAGCGCGTAGGTGCCGAGGATGACGCGCCGCTTCACCTCCGGGCCGAAACCCGCACCCCGCGTCGCGGCCATGACGTCTTCCACTGTGCCGCCACCGGGCGGGTTGACTCTGAGCCCGAAGCGCACGCTGTCGAACTTCGCGAGATTGCTCGAAGCCTCCGCGGGAAGGATG
>DAOMOV010000239.1:0-3207 GCA_035444505.1 Terrimesophilobacter sp. | reverse complement strand
CGGCGTCGGTGTCGGCGTGGCGGTGAGATCGGCCACTTCGAGAAATGGTTCTGCCTGCACGTTGAGAGCTCTCTGCATCGCATCAAGGCGAGCCTGCGCATCCCGCCACAGCTCATCGACGGTGGGCCCTGAGTCGCTGTTTCCGCCAGTGTCTGGCGCGCCGGAGAGTGCCGTCGCGATGAGTTGCACGATGCCGCGGTGGTGGTCGACGACGACGAGCTCAGAGACGAAACTGAGCGACTGCACCGGGATGTCGTAGTCGCTTCGTGGGGGGTTGGGCAGGTGCTCAAGCTCACGAACCGCGTCCCAGCCGATGAAACCGACGAGCCCTCCCGTAAGCGGAGGGTGCCCTGCGACCTTGGGTGTGCTCCACCTCTCGTGCAGCGCTCGCAGCGCCTGAAGCGGACGCTGCGGAACCGGACCACCGAACGCGCGCTCAGCGCTGAGCCCGTGTCCATGCCACTGGACCCGATCGTTCTCATGCGTCAAGAGCCCGAAGCTATTCACTCCGATGAACGAGTACCGGGACCAGATCCCACCGGGCTCCGCCGATTCCAGCAGGAACGTTCCCGGCCGTCCAGCGGAGAGCTTGCGGTAGATTCCCACGGGGGTCTCGCCGTCGGCAAACAGCTCACGGATGACGGGAATCACCCGCCCCTGCGCTACCTGCTCAGCGAATTCGTCGCGCGATGTCGTCACGGCGCCTCAGTACCTCGCGGGAGGTTGAGCGGCCCAACGTCGAAGCACGCGTGCGCGCCCGTGTGGCACGCGGCGGCGACGGGCGCGACCGTCACAAGCAGAGTGTCGTCGTCGCAGTCGAACGCCGCGCGCTCAAGATGCAGGTGGTTGCCCGACGTGTCGCCCTTGCGCCAGTACTCCTGGCGAGAACGCGACCAGAACGTGACGAGCCCCTCGGTGAGTGTGCGTCGGAGTGCTTCCGCGTCCATCCAGGCGAGCATGAGCACGTCCCTCGAACCCGACTCCTGAACAATCACGGGCATGAGTCCATCGTCGCCGAATCGAGCGCGCTGCACCGCAGCCTCCACGTCGTTGCGCGTCATACCGTCACCTCCCGCACCGGCATGCCCGCGTCTGCAAGCGCGGTTTTCACATCGCCCACCGTGAACAGGCCGTGGTGAAAGACGGATGCCGCGAGCACCGCAGCCGCCCCCGCCTCCGCCGCGGGTGCGAAGTGGTCGAGTTTCCCGGCACCGCCCGAGGCGATCACGGGCACAGAGCTGAGTGCGTGCATTTCGCCGATGAGTTCAAGGTCGTAGCCCTGCTGGGTTCCGTCCGCATCGATGGAGTTGACGAGCAGCTCCCCCACGCCCCGCTCGATCGCTTCGCGCGCCCAATCGAGCGCGTCGAGGGTGGTTTCGGTGCGGCCGCCGTGCGTCGTCACGATGAACCGCCCACCGGAGCGTTTGACGTCAAGGGAGAGCACGAGCACCTGGGCACCGAAGCGGTCGGCGATCTCGTTGATGAGATCGGGTCTGGCGATTGCGGCGCTATTGACACCGATCTTGTCAGCGCCAGCGCCGAGCAGCCGCGCAACATCGTCTGTCGTGCGTACGCCGCCGCCGACGGTGAGGGGGATGAAGACCTGCTCCGCCGTCGCGCTCACCATCTTGAGCGTCGTGGCGCGATCATCGACGGTGGCTGTCACGTCGAGAAAGACAAGCTCATCGGCCCCCTGCTCGCCGTAGCGTCGTGCGAGCTCGACCGGGTCACCCGCATCTTCCAGGTTCAAGAAGTTGACCCCCTTGACGACGCGGCCAGCGGCAACATCAAGGCAGGGGATGACACGCACACTCAGCGACATTCGGCGACCGCCATCTCAGATCCGTGCCGCGTGAATTGCGCTGACGAGAATCGCACGGGCGCCCAACTCGTACAGTTCGTCCATGATGCGGTTGGTGTCGCCCGTCGGCACCATCACGCGCACCGCAACCCAGCCCGTGTCGCGCAGCGGTGACACGGTCGGGGACTCCAAGCCCGGGGTGATCTTCGAGGCTGCCGCCACCAGCTCGGCGGGCAGGTCGTAGTCCATGAGCACGTACTTGCGTGCGACGAGAACGCCCTGCAGGCGCCGCTGGAAGGTTGTGAGGCCCGGCACGTCATCGCGGGCGCTGATGAGCACGGCGGTCGAGTCGAGCACGACCGGGCCGAAGGCCTCGAGGCCCTGCTGGCGCAGGGTCGTGCCGGTGGAGACGACGTCGGCGACGACATCCGCAACCCCGAGCCTGATGGCGGATTCGACGGCACCGTCCAGTTCGACGATCCGCGCGGTGATGCCGTTCTCGGCGAGAAACCTCGCCACGATGCCCGCGTAACTCGTGGCGATGCGCATACCTTCAAGGTCAGAAACATCCTTGTACTCACCGAGCGGCCCCGCGAAGCGAAACGTGGATGCGCCGAACTCGAGGCCGACGATCTCGAGGGCGGTCGAGCCGGAATCGACGAGCAGGTCGCGCCCCGTGATCCCGACGTCGAGGGAACCCGAGCCGACGTAGGTGGCGATGTCGCGCGGGCGAAGGTAGAAGAACTCGACATCGTTGGCGCCGTCGAACACGGTCAGCTCTTTGCTGTCTCGCCGCACGACGTAGCCGGCCTCGTCGAGCATCTGGGTTGCCGCATCCGCGAGGATGCCCTTGTTGGGAACAGCGATTCGCAGGGTCATGCGTGACTCACAGGTACTTGTAGACGTCGGTGACGCTCACGCCCTTGGCGAGCATGAGCACTTGCAGGTGGTACAGCAGCTGCGAGACCTCTTCGGCAACGTCGGCGTCTGTCTCGTACTCGGCCGCCATCCACACCTCGGCGGCCTCCTCGACGATCTTCTTGCCGATCGCGTGCACCCCCGCGTCGAGCAGTTCGACGGTGCGCGAACCCTCGGGGCGGTCTCGGGCCGTGCGTTCGAGCTCGGCGAAGAGCTCGTCGAAGGTTTTCACACCGTCAAGGGTATCCCGCAGCCGGATCGGATGACGCCGGTCGGTCTGCAGCGGTCAGCCGATGCAGCTCAGCCGACGCAGCTCAGCTCACGCCGAGCAGGTCGATGATGAAGATGAGGGTGCGACCGGAGAGCTGGTGACCCCCGCCGGCGGGGCCGTAGGCGAGGTGCGGCGGCACGACGAGCTGTCGGCGCCCGCCGATCTTCATGCCCGGGATGCCCTCCTGCCAGCCCCGGATGAGGGCGGTGAGGGGAAA
>DAOMOV010000238.1:0-3218 GCA_035444505.1 Terrimesophilobacter sp. | reverse complement strand
TCGTGGTCGAACGTGACGACGTCCACTGTCTTGGCGAAGGCGAGCACCTCTTCGGTGTTGCGGTAGTCCCCGACGCCGACGGCAGCAAGGTCAGCGGACATGCCTTCCGCCTCCGCGAGCACCGCGAGCTCGACGCCGAGATTGACCGCGGCGGGAATCATCATGCGCGCGAGCTGGCCCGCACCGATCACGCCAACGCGCATGGGTTCTCCGCCTCTCGTCGCCAGACAAAATCTCGGGGGCCCACGGTTAGACTGTGGGCCGCCCACACACTATCTTCACCCACCGGGAGTCGCATGAGGCCGCTGTTCACGCAACTGGTGCGGTTCGGCCTCGTCGGCGGCGTCGGCTTCGTCGTCGATGTGGCCGTGTTCAACGCGCTGCGGCTCACGGTGCTCGCCCCCGAGGTGATCGACTCGGGCCCTCTTGTCGCGAAAGTCATTTCCACGTCGATCGCGATCGCCTGCAACTGGCTCGGCAACCGCTACTGGACCTTCGCCGCCACCCGCCGCACGCAGGTTGCCCGGGAAGGCGCCGCGTTCGCCCTCGTCAGCATCGGGGGCCTGGCGATCGGCCTCGCCTGCCTGTGGTTCTCCCACTACGTGCTCGGCTTCACCTCCGTGCTCGCCGACAACATCTCCGGCAACGTGATCGGCCTCGCCTTGGGCGCCGCGTTCCGGTTCTGGCTGTACCGCACCTGGGTGTTCGCTCCGCGCACCCCTGGGGTCACCGCAGAAACGGAGTCAGCGCTCGCCCCACGCGGTGGTCTCGTCGGTGTCGTGCGACTCTTCCGCCTGGCGCCTGGCCGCAATCGGGTTGATGCTGCGCTCCATGAGGTCGTGGAGGGCGCTCTGCACGAGGTCGGCCCCGGGCACGTCGCGAAGCACAACCGGGCGGTCAAGCCCGGTGTTGATGCGAACGTCTCCGCTGCCGAACATGGACTGTAGGGCGTTCTTGCGCACCGTCACGTCGTAGCCGCGCGAGTGCAGCAGTTCCTGCCTTGTGCGCACGAAAAGGCCGCGGCGCAGCACAAGCCGCCGGGTGGTGATGACGTAGCGATGGCCCAGCCACGACAGGAGCGGCAGCAGCCAGGCAAGCACCACGAACAGGGCGCCGCCCGCGAGAAGTGCGAGGTTCTGCCACTGCTCGGTGAGTCGACCGTAGAAGAAAGCTACCGCCCCGACCGTCGCGATGAGGAAGATGCTGGGCCAGAACAGCCGCCGCCCGTGCGGACGCAGCCGAGCAACAATGCTCTCGATTTCGACCACGGTGCGGGGCATGATCTATTCATACCGCAGGTGGGTGACGTCACCCGCCGCGACAGTCAGCACCTCGCTGTTTGCCGCACCGTTGTGACCGCCCACGGCACCCTGACCGCCCACGAGCAGGTGCCCCGCCGTGTCGATTCCCACTGCCGTGCCGACATGCTCCAGACCCCCAGGCAGTTCGACGCGCACCTCGCGACCGAGGGTTCCGCACAGCTCGGTCACCGCCAACCGCAGACCGGATGCCCCGGCATCCCCTCCCGCCGCCTCCAATGCAGCCCACCCGTCGCGCAACTCGGTGAGGAACGCCGCGAGCGCTGTGTCGGCGAGCTCACGCGGGCTGCCCTGAGCACCGTTCGCGCTCAGCGACGTTGCCGTCTCGACGGGCAGCTCATCGCCCTCGAGGCTGAGGTTGAGGCCCACCCCGACGACGATGACGCCGTCCCTCACCAGCTCGGAGAGCACCCCGCTCACCTTGCGCTCCCCACGCTCCGTGTTGATGAGCACATCGTTCGGCCATTTCAGAGACACGGATGCCCCCGGCACCACTCGCGCGACGGCGCGGGTCATGCAGACCCCGGCGAGCAGCGGGATCCACCCCCACGTGTCGCTTGGCGCTGTTGGTTTGAGGAGTACGGAGATCGCGAGGGTCTTGCCGGCCGGGGACACCCACTCACGCCCGAGCCGACCGCGACCGGCGGTCTGGTTGAGGGTGGCGATGGTGGTGAACTCGGCCAGGTCGCCCGTCTTGGCGCGGGCTGCCAGCTCGTCGTTGGTCGACTCGGCGCTCTCCAGCAGATGCAGGTCGATGCCGAGGTTGCGACTTCGCCGGAACGTCATCCCTTAACGCTACGCGGCCCGACCCGAAAGTTGGGCCGTAACAGCTTGGGCCGTAACACTGGCGCGTTCGCTGGACGCGCCTTGAGGTTTGCCGATAGCGTGTGTGCAACGCACGGGACGAAGACGAATCGAGGCGAGGTTGACTGGATAGGTCGAAGACCGACACCCTCCACCCCTCCTCACCCATTCATGCCCACGCGTTGCAAGGACCTCACGTGACCACACCCATCCTCATGGACGTCGACACCGGAATCGACGACTCCCTCGCACTCCTCTACCTGCTCGCGAGCCCCGACGCCGAGATCGTCGGAATCACCTGCACCGCCGGCAACGTGCCCGCCAAACAGGTCGCCATCAACAACCTCGCCTGGCTCGAACTGTGCAACGCCCCCGACATCGAGGTGGCCCTCGGCTCCGAGGTGCCCGTGCTCGCCCCCCTCATGACCACCGAGGAGACCCACGGCCCGCAGGGCATCGGCTACGCCGTGCTGCCGGAGCCGAGCCGCCGACTCTCCAAGCGTCACGCCGTGGAGGTGTGGGCGGATGCCGCGCGCAAACGCCCCGGCGAGGTCGTCGGCCTCGTCACCGGCCCCCTCACCAACCTCGCCCTCGCGCTCCGCATCGAACCCGAACTGCCGCAGCTCCTCAAGCGACTCGTCATCATGGGCGGGGCCTTCAACCACCCTGGCAACACCACCCCTGTCTCCGAGTGGAACATCGCCGTCGACCCGGAGAGCGCCAAGATGGTGTTCGACGCGTTCAGCGGGCTCCCCGACGACCGCCACCCCATTGTCTGCGCCCTTGACGTCACCGAAACCATCGAGATGCGACCCGAGCACCTTGCGCGCCTCGCCGAAGTAGCCGGGTCCACACCCGTCGAGACCGTGCTGGAAAGCGACCCCGACGGGCAGCTCTCCCGCACCGCCAACCCCATCGTGCGCTACCTCACGGATGCCGTGAAGTTCTACCTCGAGTTCCACGCCAGCCACAACCAGGGCTTCCTCGCCCACATGCACGACCCGTTTGCGGCCGCCATCGCCCTCAACCCCGAGCTGGGCCGCATCCGCCACGCCACCGTCGACGTCGAACTCGGCGGCACCCTCAGCCGCGGGC
>DAOMOV010000237.1:0-3228 GCA_035444505.1 Terrimesophilobacter sp. | reverse complement strand
CGGGGGCGCCTGGGTTGGCGACGCCCTCATGCTCATCGTCAAAGCGCAGTTCAGGATGCCCGGGGCGGCCGGCCAGGTGCCGACCACCGACGAGAGCTTCTCGTTCATGCGGCTCGGCCCGAACGGCGCCGAACGCATCGCCGACTCTGGTGAGCCCCTCGGTGGCGAGCGGCTGCTGAGAACCGGCTCGAGCATCGGCGTGCAGGTCGTCGCCCACAACGGCGCCCTCCACTTCTTCGCCGGAACCGCCGACAGCGGCGCCCTTCACTTCACCCACTGGTCGACGACAGACCTGGGTGAGACGTGGACATCCACCACCGTGCCCACCGCCACCGCGACCGGTGCACCGTACGTGACGCTCCACGACTCGGCGGTGCTCGACGGCCGTGTCGTGCTCGTGGGGTCGAACGCCGACGAGAGCCTCATCGTCACGAGCGACGACTTCGAGAACTGGCACTTCGTGACCCTCCCCGAGACCGACAGGCTCACCCACGTCGCTGCGACCAAGAACGGCTTCTGGGCGTTCAACAACGTCAGCGACCCCGGCGGGCTGTGGCACTCCGTCGACGGTGTCGAGTGGGAAGCGATCAGCACCGACGAAGCACTTCGCTCGCTCAACGACGTCGTCGGCACCCCTGACGGGCTCATCGCCATCATCGCGCGCGTCGTCAGCCTGAGCGGCATCACCCCGCCCCACCTGCTGCTGGAGGAGTAGCCGACCCGTACGTCGGCGTGTCGACACCCTCGTACGTTTCTGCCCGTTTGAGTGGTGAAGGGCGCTCTCAAATCCCCTTCTTCCAGTTTTCCTGGAATCATGGTTACATATAAACCAGTAATCTGGATTACAGAGAAACCTGAATCGGGGAGGCGTGACGTGAAGGGCAATGAACTCGTGTGGCGATCCCTCGCCGATCGCGCGCTAGAAGGACGACGAACGTGGCCGAACGTCGCGGATCTGGCCTTTGACGCGGGGGTCCCCAGTACGACCGCCTACCTCGCCCTCGAGCGTCTCGAAAGCAACGGAACCATCGACCGCTACAGTCGGGGCGGGCTCTCGGTAGTGAGCATCGACAAACTGCTGACCATGCTGTGCGCTTGGCGAAACCTGGGGCGAGACACCCTCGCCTGGACAACGCGAGATGCAATCAGCCCGCTCCTTGACACGGTGAAAGGCGTATACGCACTGGGAGGGCCTGACGCTGCCAACGCCCACCTGCACGGCCGCGCCGTGGCTGACTTCCATGAACACATCGTTTACCTGCCACCCCTTGTCGACGTGAGTGAGTTGCCGCCCGGCCAGGAGGTGCGGGTGCTGATCTTGGATAGGCGCGCCGAGAAGACCTGGGACGGGTACTCAAGCCTTGCGCAGACGTACGCTGACCTTTTCGCCACACCGGGGTGGCAGGCATCGGAGTTCAGGAAGGCGCTCCGTGACAGCTTCATCCAAAGCCGAGAGTGGGATCATGAGGGCGACCTGCGATGACAATCCTTGGCGCGGATGACGAAGGCCGGATCCGTGCGCTGGTGGACTCCCTCGGGCGCGACCTTGAGCCCTCCATCCTCATCGGAGAGTGGGCGACGAACGCACGAGTTGGAGGTGAGATCAGTCACGACATCGACCTCATCATTGCCGACCAGAGTCTCAGACAGAAGCTTCCTCAGCGGCTTGCGGAGTACAGCGAGAATCAATTGCACAGCGGAGGAAAGAAGGCACGAGGAAACGCGGACGGTATCCACGTCGACGCGTACTTTCCTTACGAGTCGAGGCTCGGCTCAAAGCTGCTTCTCGACGTCGGGGTGCTCACCCACTACGTTGACCCGAGCTTCACAGTGCACGGATGGTTGATGCTCACGCTTGACGCCCACATCGCAACCAAGATTGCGGCGCTCATCGATCGCCACGCCACCGAAAAAGGCAGAAAGGATGCTCGAGAACTGGTCGCACTCATTGACGCGGAAGCCAGCGTGACAGCGGTCGTCGATGTGTTGATGGAATCGACTGGGGGCCCGAAAGACGCGATACCGGACTACCTGAGAACAACATTTCAGTTGCTTCCATCGCTGGCAGCACTCAATCAAAAGGATCGTCGTCGGTACGCTGCCCTGGCGCGCGAGTGGGTGGAAGAAGCAGAACTTCACCTGCGTGGCAGAGCTCGCCGCCAGGCTCGACCGACGTTGTGAGGGCGGTGCAACGAATCGGCAGAACGTGGCGTCGAGTGGCGCTAGTGTCAATCTGTGACCGGTGAAACCTCGCCACTGAAGCGCTACTCGATCCTCACCCAGTACCTGCTTATGGCGCTCGTGTGGGGCGGCAGCTTCCTGTTCATGAAGATCGCCCTCGAGGGCGTTTCGGTAGGTCAGGTGCTGTGGGCTCGGGAGATCCTGGGGGCGCTCACCCTCGGCATCCTGGTGCTCATCGGCCGCCACGCGCTGCCCCGCGAGCCGGTGGTGTGGCTGCACTTTCTTGTCATCGGGCTGCTCAATGGGGTCATTCCGCACGGGCTGTTCGTGTGGTCGCAGTTGCACATCTCGTCGGGCCTCGCGGGCATCTACAACTCGGCGACCCCGATCGCGACGGCGCTGCTCGCGGTCGCCGTGTTCCGGGTCGAGCGGCTCAACGCGAACCAGTTCTTCGGTGTCGCGCTCGGTGTGGTCGGGGTCATCGTCATCATCGCGCCGTGGCAGATCGCCGATTTCGGCGGCAGCTTCTGGGGTCAGGTCGCGTGCATCGTCGCCGCGTGCTGCTACGGGTTCGCGATCGGCTACATGCGCAAGTTCATCAGCCACCGGCCCATCCCGGGCATGACGGTCGCGTTCATGAACATCGGCATGTCGGGGGCGACGATGCTGCTGCTCACCCCGTTCGTGGCGCTCGGCCCGGTGAATCTCACCTGGGAGGTCGTGGGCAGCCTGCTGCTGCTCGGCGCCCTCGGCACCGGCATCGCCTACTACTGGAACATCAACGTGCTGCGCGCCTGGGGTCCCACCGCCGTCTCGACCGTCACCTATGTGATCCCGGTCGTCGCGGTTGCGCTCGGTGTGATCGTGCTCGGGGAGACCCTGCACTGGTATGAGCCGGTGGGGGCGGCGATCGTGCTCGTCGGCATCCTGTTCACCCAGCAGCGGTTGCGGTTCGGTTCACGCACGACGAGCGTGCTGGGGCAGTAGCCTGAGAGGCATGAACGGCGAGCACACACCGCAGACGCAGTTGGGTGAGCTGCGGCAGAG
>DAOMOV010000236.1:0-3233 GCA_035444505.1 Terrimesophilobacter sp. | reverse complement strand
GCTGAAGCCGCGCGATGAGGTGGCGACGGGAAACTTCCAGTCCAGCGAGTTCGCCGCCGACCTCTACAAGGTCGCCCGCGATCCCGCGGCGACGAGCGGGGAGTATTCCGACCCGGCGCAGTTCTTCGCCCGCACCTACCTCACCGAGGGTCTGCGCGACCTCATCGGCCGCGCGGTGAAGCGTCTGGCTGGGGACACGAACGCTTCGCCCGTGGTGAACCTCCAGACCAACTTCGGTGGCGGCAAGTCGCACTCGATGCTCGCGCTGTGGCACCTGGCCGGCGGCCTGCCGCTGAGCCGGTTCCCGCAGGAGGCGCAGGAGCTGCTGACCGCGAACGGCTACCCCGCGGAAGGCGTCACGGCGAGCCGGGTCGCGCTGGTCGGCAACCACTTCGCGCCGCAGGGCGAGACGAAGGACGACGGCACCCGCGTGAACACCCTGTGGGGCGAGCTGGCGTGGCAGCTCGGCGGGCGCGAGGCGTATGAGATCGTGCGCGAGCACGACGAGAAGCGCACCAACCCCGGCGGCGATCTGCACGTCCTGCTGGCGAAGTACGCGCCCGCGGTGATCCTGATCGACGAGTGGGTCGCCTACGCGCGGCAGCTCTACGGGCGCGAGGATCTCGCGGGCGGCACGTTCGACACGCAGTTCACGTTCGCGCAGTCGCTGACCGAGGCGGCGAAGTCGATCCCCGGCGTGCTGCTGGCGATCTCGATCCCGGCCTCGCACGACGGCGACGACCGCGGCGAGGTCGCGGGCGCGGCCGAGGAGGTCGGCGGGTCGAACGGCATGGAGGCGCTGAAGCGGCTCCAGAACGTCGTGCGCCGGGTGGCGGACCAGTGGCGTCCGGCCTCTAGTGACGAGGCGTACCGGATCGTGAAGCAGCGCCTGTTCGAGTCGGAGGATGCGCAGGCGCTCGCGCAGATCGCGGCGACCGCGAAGGCGTTCAGCGACTTCTATCAGGCCAACGCGGGCGAGTTCCCGAAGGAGGCGCGCGACCCGCAGTACGGGAGGCGCATCCAGCAGACCTACCCGCTGCATCCTGAGCTGTTCGACCGACTCTACGAGGACTGGTCTTCGCTGGAGCGGTTCCAGCGCACCCGCGGCGTGCTGCGGCTGATGAACGCCGTCATCCACGCGCTGTGGGTCGGCGAAGACCAGGGGCCGCTCATCCTGCCCGGCTCGATCCCGCTGTCGGTCGCGTCGGTGAATGCGGAGTTGACGCAGTACCTCCAGGACTCGTGGAAGGCCGTCATCGACGCCGACGTGGACGGGACGAACTCTGAGCCAGCCCGCATCGACAGCGACAAGCCCGTGCTCGGGCAGCGGTCGGTGACTAAGCGCCTGGCCCGCACCGTGTTCTTCGGCGCGGCCCCGACTATCGGCACCGCGCACAAGGGCATCGACACGCAGCGGGTATTCATCGGTACTGCGGTGCCCGGCGATATCGTCGGCAACTTCCACTCCGCACTCACCCAGCTCGGCGACCGCACGACCTACTACTACTCGTCGGCGGGCAAGCACTGGTATGACACCCAGGCGAACATCACTCGCCGTGCGAAGGACGCCGCCGACGCGTTGCACCCCGAGGACGTGTGGGCAGAGATTGTGAAGCGGCTGCGCGGCGAGGAACGCGCGCGCTCGGACTTCGCGGGGGTCCACATCGGCCCGGCCGACTCCGGCGACATCCCCGACACCGACCAGGCACGGCTCGTCATCCTGCACCCGAAGTATCCGCACCGCCGCAAGAAGGGCGACTCGCCCGCGCACGACTTCGCCAGGGCCGCGACCGAGCGGCGCGGCACCGCGAACCGCGCCAATCGCAACATGATCGTCTTCCTCGCACCCGACGAGGAGCGCCTGGCCGAACTCGACCAGGCCGCGCGCTCGTTCCTGGCGTGGAAGGAGATCGCGGAGAAGGCGAACGAGCTGAACCTCACGCCGCAGCAGCTCGCACAGGCCACCGATAAGCGCGACCAGTTCGGCCGCACGGTCGACGACCGGCTCGCGCTGACCTACCAGTGGGTGCTCAACCCCGTCGCGCCCGACCCCGGCTCGCCGTTCGAGCTGGAGGAGGTCAAGGCCGACGGGCAGGCGGGCTCGCTCGCCGAGCGCGTCGCCAAGAAGCTCGGCAGCGCGGGCGCGTACTCGACGCAGCACGCCGCTCGCTCGATCCGCCTCGTGCTCGACACAAAGGTGCCCGCCGCGTGGTCGGCGGGGCACATCGCCGTCGGCGACCTCTGGAGCCTGTACGCGCAGTACCCGTACATGCCGCGGCTTCGTTCCCGCGAAGTGCTGATCGACGCGATCGACAATCAGCCGCTGCTCTGGCAGAGCGAGAGTTTCGCCCTCGCCGACGGCTACGACGAGGCGACCGACCGTTACAGCGGACTTTGGCTGCCCGGCGACACCGGGCGGGCGCCCGTCACCGACGCCACTCTGATCGTCACGCCTGCACCGGCGGAAGCACAGCGCGCCGCAGACCTGGCAGCGACCGCGGCCAGCAGCACGCCGGAGCCGGATGTGGACTCTCCGGCGACTGCGGCGGCAGCAGCCGCGGGCACGGCGGGAGGCGCTACGACCTCCGCTCCCTCGTCAGCGCCCGCGAAGAAGCCCGCGGCGACGCGGTACGTCGGCAGCGCGCCGATCAGCGCCGAACGCTACTCCGCGGACTTCGCCAAGATCGCCACCGAGGTGCTGACCAACCTCGCCGCATCCGGCGCGAAGCTCACCATCTCGCTCTCCATTGACGCTATCCACCCCGACGGCTTCACCGAGCAGCAGCTCCGCACCATCCGCGAGAACGCCACCACGCTGAAGTTCACCACGAACGAGTTCGAGGCAGAGTAGCGAGGGAAGTCAGCCAGCCCGCTCGTCGGCAGGCTCGGGAGTCCGCGCCCCGGAGAAGAGGCGCTGGCGTTCGGACTCGATGACCTCCCGCACGAGTTCAGCTTCGGACACGTCGAACGCTTCCGGGGCAGCCTCGGCGGTCTCGCTGATCGCGGCGAACTCCGCGAACAGCTCGCGCTTCTTGGCGAGGATCTGCACGATGCGCACGTCGACGCCTTCCTCGGAGAGCAGGCGATGCACCTGCACAGACTGCAACTGACCCATCCGGCGGGCGCGGGCGATGGCCTGCCACTCGGTCGTCGGCTTGAGCTGCGGCTCACAGATCACGACGACCGACGCGGCCTGGATGTTCAGACCTACGCCTCCGGCGACGATCTGCGAC
>DAOMOV010000235.1:0-3248 GCA_035444505.1 Terrimesophilobacter sp. | reverse complement strand
AACACGTGGCAGTCCTCAGGGGCCGGCACCCGCACCCCCGCGCTGGGTCTCGGTGAGGTGTCGATCGAGGTTCCGACTCAGGATGAGCTCGGCGCCCTCGGCGAGCGGCTCACCTCACGCGGGGTTCAGTTCGCTCAGGATGGCAGCGAGCTGCGCTTCGACGACCCGTGGGCCAATCAGGTAAGCGTGCGCTCCGCCTAAGAGCGACGGTCATTTCTGACCGTCGCCGACGGCGCCAACGCCGACGGCCGTCTCGGCCGTCGGGCGCCTGACGCACCTCCACGTCTAGCGCAGCACAGAGCTCAGCAGCAGGCTTGTCTCCGAGTTGAGCACGCCGTCGATCGAACGGATGCGCCCCAGCACCGCGTCGAAGTGGGCGAGCGAGTCGGCGCCCAGTTCGGCAACGAGGTCCCACGCGCCGTTCGTGGTGTGCAGCGACTGAATCTCGGGGAACCCGCGCAGCTGCCGAATGACGTTGTCCGTCGTGCGCCCCTCGACTTCGATGAGGGTCATGGCGCGCACCGCGAACGGGGCTGCCTCGTCGCGCACGCGCACGGTGAAGCCCACGATGATGCCGGCACCGGTGAGGCGGTCGAGCCGTGAGGTGACGGTCGCGCGGGCGACGTCGAGCCGGCGGGCGAGTTCGGAGACCGGCATACTGCCGCCTTCTCGTAGCAGGGAGAGCAGTCGCCGGTCGGTGTCGTCGAGAACCGTGGTTGCCATACTGCGCATCTTAGCTAGACATTATGCGTACCTATTGACCGTTCTGCTCACAGTTTCGCCATTGATGTTGCATATCGCCTAGCCGTAGCCTTGATATCTACCCTGCAAGGAGCAACACATGACCCGGTTCGTCGGCGTGCACAACATGGTGCAGTGGGTGCGTCATCACGGCCCCGCAGCCATCATCGAGGGGATCGTCGACTACCTGGAGAGCGACTTTCGCCGCTGGCAGAGCTTCGACAAGTCGCCGCGAGTCGCCAACCACACCCCGTTTGGCGTGATCGAGCTCATGCCGACGAGCGACGCCGACACCTACGGGTTCAAGTACGTCAACGGGCACCCCTCGAACCCGGGTCGCGGATACCAGACCGTCACCGCATTCGGTGTGCTCGCCGACGTGCATAACGGCTACCCGACGTTCCTCGCCGAGATGACGGTGCTCACCGCGCTGCGCACGGCCGCGACCTCCGCGATGGTGGCGAAGGCGCTCGCCTGGCCCGACGCATCCGTTCACGCCCTCATCGGCACGGGCAGCCAGGCCGAGTTCCAGGCCCTCGCGATGCGCTCCACCACGGGCGTGAACACGCTGCGCATCTGGGACACCGACGCGGCCGCGATGCAGAAGTTCGTGCGCAACATGGCGCCGCAGGGCTTCGACATCACCGTGGCCACGAGCGCGAAGGATGCCGCCGCCGGCGCCCACATCGTCACCACATGCACCGCCGACAAGACCAACGCGACAGTGCTCACGCGCGACATGGTCGAGCCGGGCATGCACATCAACGCGATCGGCGGCGACTGCCCCGGCAAGACAGAGCTCGACCCGAAGATCGTCGAGAGCGCGAGCGTGTTCGTGGAGTACACGCCGCAGACGCGCATCGAGGGCGAGATTCAGATTCAGCCCGACGACTTTGCGGTAACCGAGTTCTGGCAGGTGCTCACGGGCGCCGCCCCGGGCCGCACGAGTGCCGACGAGGTGACCGTGTTCGACTCGGTGGGCTTCGCGATCGAGGACTTCTCGGCGCTGCGCTTTGTGCGCGACTCGGTCGACGCGACCGAGTTCTTCGACGAGATCGACCTAGTCGCGAACCCCGACGACCCGAAAGACCTTTTCGGTTTCGTCGGCGTTCTCTCACCGGTGGGGGGTTAGTGGTGCACGCTCCGAGCGCTGTGGTTCTGGTGCGCCCGCACCACTTCGATGTCAACCCCGTGACGGCGGCCGACAACGTCTTCCAGTCTGAACCGGATGCGCCGCGCGCCTCCCTCGCCCGGGCCGCGTTCGATGAGACCACGGCGCTCGCTGAGGCGCTCACTGAGGTGGGCGTGACCGTGCACGTGTTCGAGGATGAGCGGAACGATCGCCCCGACAGCGTGTTCCCCAACAACTGGATCTCCACCCACATCGGCGGGCACGTCGCCGTGTACCCGATGTTCGCCCCGAACCGACGCACTGAGCGGCGCAGTGACGTCGTCAACCTGCTGAAGGAGCGCTACCGGGTTCAGGACGTCGTCGACTACTCGGGGCTCGAGCACGACGACATCTTCCTCGAGGGCACGGGCGCGATGGTTCTCGACCATGATGAGCGGGTGGCCTATGTGGCGCGGTCGAACCGGGCCAACCCGGTCGCGCTGGAGCGCTTCTGCACCAACTTCGGCTACGAGCCGATGGTGTTCGATGCCGCCGACCCCTCGGGCACACCGATCTACCACACGAACGTGCTCATGTGCATTGCGACGGATTTCGTGTTGGCGGGGTTCTCGATGATGCAGCCGGATGCGCGCCGTGAGGAGATCATGGAGCGCCTGAGTGCGGGCGGTCGCGAGCTGATCGACCTGGACTTCGGGCAGCTCAGCGAGTTTCTTGGCAACGCGATCGAGTTGCGCGGTGCCGAGGGTCGCATCCTGGCGATGTCGGCGCGTGCGGAGGCGGCGCTGCGGCCCGAGCAGCGCGAGATAATCGAGCGCTCGGCGATGATCGTCGCGGTCGACGTGCCGACCATCGAACTCTCGGGCGGTTCGGTGCGCTGCATGATCGCGGGCATCCACCTGACGCCCCGCAAGTAGTACACCTCCTCCACAACCTCAGGCGGGTAGAGCCTTTTCACAGCTGGCCCGAGAGCAAGCTCGCAAGGCGGATGCTTCTGGCATGCTGATCGCATTGGCGGCAGAATGAAAGGGTGAGCCTCGTGAACGACCCGCAGATCTGGACCCTTCTCGGAGTGTTCGCCGCCATCATGCTCGGCGGCATGACTCTCATGACCACACTGCTCACCCGGACCATGGCAGCCGGGTTCAAAGGTGTCGACGCAAAGTTCGAAGCAGTGGACGCAAAGTTCGACGCCGTCGAGAAGACCATGAACGCGAAGTTCGAGACCGTCAACGTGAAGCTCGAGCACCTCGACCGCGACATCAGCGCGCTCAGCAAGAAAGTCTTCGGCGTTCCCGGTGACTGAGGCGCCCCCAGCCCGGCGGTAGACTGGAGCGGTCGGAAGCCCTAGAGCGCTGGAGTGTTTCGTGCCCACCAT
>DAOMOV010000234.1:434-3263 GCA_035444505.1 Terrimesophilobacter sp. | reverse complement strand
CAGCACCATACCCTTGCCCGGGATCGGCGGCTCCAGCACGTGATCGAACGCGCTCACCCGGTCACTGGCGACCATGAGGATGCTGCCCTCGGGTGCGTCAGCACCGCTCGGCTCGTACAGATCACGGACCTTGCCCGAGTAGACGTGCGACCAGCCGGGCAGCTCGAGCGTCACCGCATGACCTTCGCCGACCGCTGCATCACTCCGCGGCCTTCAACGCGATATCGGTGCGGAACTGGCCACCCTCGAGCTCGAGCTCACCAAGCGCCCGATAGGCGCGCTCGCGGGCCTCGGCGAGATCGGCACCGCGGGCGACAACGCTGAGAACTCGTCCCCCCATGGCGACGACCGCGCCATCGTCGGTGCGGGCCGTCGCCGCGTGGGCGAGGTGCACGCCCTCGACCGCCTCCGCCTCGGCGAGGCCGGTGATCGTGCGGCCCGTGACTGCGGCATCCGGATACCCCTCGCTCGCGAGCACGACCGTCACGCACGCCTCATCGGAGAACTCCGGTGCGGGCAGGTTCTCGAGCGAGCCGTTCGCGGTTGCGAACAGCAGCGCACTCAGCGGTGACACGAGCCGCGGCAGCACCACCTGCGTCTCGGGGTCGCCGAACCGCGCGTTGAACTCGATGACCTTCACCCCGCTCGGCGTGATGACGAGGCCGCAGTAGAGCAGCCCGATGTACGGGGAGCCCTCGAGCTCAAGCTGACGGATGACGGGCTCCGCGACCCGTTCGGTCACCTCCTGCACGAAACCGTCGGGCAGCCACGGCAGCGGCGAGTACGCGCCCATGCCGCCCGTGTTGGGTCCCTCGTCGTTATCGAGCAGTCGCTTGAAATCCTGCGCGGGGGTGAGCGCCCGAACCGTGTCGCCGTCGCTCAAGAAGAACAGCGACACTTCCGGGCCCTCCAGGAACTCCTCCATGAGCACGCCGCCGTGGCCCAGCCAGAACTCGGCGTGGGCGAGCGCGGCGTCCCTGTCGCTCGTCACCAGAACGCCCTTGCCCGCCGCGAGGCCGTCGGCCTTCACCACGTAGGGGGCACCCAGCGCATCGAGGGCGGCCTCGGCATCCTGCAGCGTGCCCGCATGCACCGACCGCGCCGTCGGCACGTTTGCGGCGTCCATGATCTGCTTGGCAAAGGTCTTGCTGCCCTCGAGCCTCGCCGCTGACTTCGCCGGCCCGAACACCGGAATCCCGCGCCGCCGCACCGCATCCGCAACACCCGCGACCAGTGGAGCCTCCGGCCCGATCACGACAAGCTGCACGTTGTTGTCGACCGCGAAATCGGCCACGACCGCACCGTTGGTCGAGTCGAGCGACACCGTGTCTGCCACGGCGGCGATACCCGCGTTGCCGGGGGCGCAGATGATCTCGTGCTCCTCGGCCTCCTCGAGCAGCCGAGCGATGATGGCGTGCTCCCGCGCGCCCGAACCGATCACCAGAATACGCACCCCTACAGGCTAACCGGTGCGCGCTGCGGGTTGCTCGAGTCGTGGGGCTCACGACTCGATGCTCGCAACTCAGGAAGAATTTCCTTTTTCGCAGCGACTCGCCCGCAGACGCGGGGCAGATTTGACGACGAGACAAGAATTACCTGAGTTGCGAACGGCGATGGGGACGAAGGGTTCGTGGGTTAGCGTGAATGGATGGCGCGACGCAGAATCCCCGATAGTGAGGGGCTCGACGCCGTGCGCGCGACGTTGGGTGCCGACGACACGGATGCCTCACCCCCGCCCCCCTCCCCGGTACCACCCGTCGACCGCGACACGCTCGCTCTCGCGGTGCGGTACACGCTGCAGGTTCTCGCCGAGGCCGCTCCCGGCAACAGCGTGGAGGTTCGGGTCCCGCCCCACGGGGCGATCCAGTGCGTCGCGGGACCCCGCCATACCCGCGGCACGCCCCCCAACGTCGTCGAACTCGACGCCGACACGTGGCTCGCACTCGCCACCGGGCGCCTCGCGTGGGGCGACGCCGTCGATGCGGGGCGAGTGCACGCATCCGGCAGCCGTGCCGACCTCAGCGAGTGGCTGCCGCTTGACCTCGCCCACACCGACGAGAGTGCCACGGATGCGCGAGAATAGAACCGTGAGCAACGAGCCCGACCCCGCCGCCAGCACAGAAACGGTCGATGTCAGCATCCGCCGGGCACCGAAGGTGTGGGTGTTCCTCGCCCTCGGACTCATCGTCGGCATCCTCGCCGCGCTCGTGCTCACCTCGGTGTTCGAGGTTGACCCGACTGTCGGATTCACGGGCACCTTCGCCTACCTTGCGCTCTACTCCGTACCGGCCTCGATCGCCCTGTTCGCGATCGTCGCGCTCGTCCTCGATCGCGTCTCCCGCGGTCGCGCACGCACCGCCAGTGCGGTGCACGAGGTCGCTCACGACGAAGCCCCGTCGACCGAGTAGCTGCCGCAGAATTCGCTGGTCGAGCAGCCGACGCTGTCGGCGCATCGAGGCCCACGCTTGCACGGGGTCTCGATACGCACGCGCGGACCGACACCCGAGACGGGCGTTGGCGCTGGCGCCGGCGGCGACCAGAAGTGGTCATCGCTGTGAGCCGCAGCGCGCGCTACTCGACAGCGGAGGGTTTGCCACGTGGCGCGCGGCCCGTGCGATCAGCTCAGCTGGGTCTGCTCCACCCACCGCAGGTATTCGGGGGTGACGTCTCCCGTGACGTACTCTCCGGTGAAGCAGCTCATCTCCAGCTGCGTCACGTCGGAGCCCTCGATGATGGCCGCCTCCATATCGGCGACCTCCTGATAGATGAGGTAGTCGGCGGCGATCTCGGTCGCGATCTCGGGGATCTTCCTTCCGTGCGCCACGAGCT
>DAOMOV010000234.1:0-392 GCA_035444505.1 Terrimesophilobacter sp. | reverse complement strand
CATGTTGATGCCGTACACGTGCGGGTACCGCACCGGCGGTGCGGCCGAGGTGAAGGTCACCTTGTTCGCCCCAGCTTCTCGCGCCATGAGCACGATCTCTCGCGATGTGGTGCCGCGCACGATCGAGTCATCGACGATGAGCACGTTCTTGCCCTTGAACTCAGAACTCATCGCGTTGAGCTTCTGCTTCACGCTGCGCCTGCGCTCGCCCTGCCCGGGCATGATGAAGGTGCGCCCGATGTAGCGGTTCTTGTAGAAACCCTCCCGGTAGGGCACACCGAGCGCCTGCGCGACCTGCATCGCCGCGGGCCTCGACGACTCGGGAATCGGCATCACCACATCGATGTCGCCTAGGGGCGCGTGCGTCTGAATCGTTGTCGCGAGACGATCGC
>DAOMOV010000233.1:0-3271 GCA_035444505.1 Terrimesophilobacter sp. | reverse complement strand
TGGGGCACGAAGTAGCCGTGCTTCGGGTGCAGGATGTCCCGAAACGCCGCACTGCGGTCGGGCGCCGCACCCCGCGCGACAAGTGCATCCGCGATGTGCGGCCGACCCACCGTCGCCCCCTCAGACACCTGAGTGAGCACATCCGTCCACGAGATGTCGAAGTCACTCGCAAGGCGGGCCACGATCTTCTCCGCGCGAGACAGACGATCCTCCCGGATGCGCAGGGTCTCCTCCCGCAGGTCGAGGTTCTCGGGGTCGATGAGATAGGCGAGCAGGTGCACGCTTGCGTGGCCCACGCGGGTGCTGAGCTCCATGCCCGGGATGATCGTCAGCCCCGTGCCACTCGCCGCCGCGAACGCCTCATCCCACCCGTCGGTCGTGTCGTGATCGGTGAGTGCGATCGTGCCGAGTCCCGCAGCAATTGCCGCCTCCACGAGTTGCGCAGGAGTTTCGGTGCCGTCGGACACACTCGAGTGAGTGTGAAGGTCGATCGGTTCCCGCATACAGCCACTCTAGGGGCCGCGAACAGGTAGTCTCACTAGGCCATGATTCGCCGAACACTCGCCGCCGTGACCCTCGTCCTCGTCGCGCTCGTCCTGCTCGTTCTCGCATGGCCCGGACTCTTCGGCGCCGAACAGTGGCTCGGGGTCGCCCACATCGTCTCGCTCCGCGGACTCGCCGCGGCAAGTGCCGCAGTGGTCGTCATCGTACTGCTGCTCATGGCGCTCGCCTCATCCGCGGGTCGAAGCTTCGCGGCATCCCTCGCCCTCGTTCTCGTGCTCTTCATCGGCCTCAACGCCGCCGTCATCGCCAACCGCGGGCTCGGCAACGGTGGCTTCGAGACGAAGGGGCCTGCCGACCTCACCGTGCTCACCTGGAACACCCTCGGCGACTCCCCCAGCGCCGCCGAGATCGCCGAGCTCATTCTCGACACCGACGCTGACATCGTCGCCCTCCCCGAAACCACCCGGGAGCACGCCGCCGAAATCGCCACCATTCTCTCCCGCAACAACCACCCGATGTGGGCGCACACCTTTGCGGGCGACGAGATATCCAAGTCTCGGTCAACCTCGCTGCTCACCAGCGCGGACCTCGGCACCTACACGTTCCGCACCGACTCGAGTCCCACGAGACAGTTCCCCACGATCGTCGCGAGGCCCGACAGCGGAGCAGGCCCCACCATCATCGCCGTGCACGTCGTCGCCCCACTCCCGCAGTACCTTGATCAGTGGAAGAGTGACCTCAGCACCCTCGCCACCCTGTGTGTCGGCAACGTCATCATGGCCGGCGACTTCAACGCGACTCTCGACCACTTCGCCTCACTCACCGACACGCCCGGCGCCGACTTCGGCGGCTGTCGCTCCGCCGCTGCAGCGGTCGGCAACGGCTCGGTCGGAACCTGGCCGACACTGCTGCCAGGCCTGCTCGGTGCCCCCATCGACCACGTCATGGCAACGGATGGCTGGCGCATCACCGGCGCCCGGGTCATCGAGTCGCACGACAAGTCGGGCAGCGACCACCGGCCCGTTCTCGCGCAATTGCAGCCCCTGCGCTGAACCACTCCTCCACAGGAGCGGCGCAGTGCATGTTCTCCACATGGGGCTCTCCATATCCCCTACATGACGGACACCGCGACGTAAAGTCACTGGTATCTCGCCAGCGATGCGGGCAGAATAGGAGAATGCTGAGCATGACCGAACCACAAGTCTGGGTCATCATCGGGGTGTTCGCGGCAGCGCTGTTTGGGGTTCTGGGAACCATCGTTCCCCTCATCACTCGCACGATCACCGCGGAGATACGTGGCCAGAGCGGTGAACTCCGTGTCGAGATTGCAAACCTAGGAGGCGAGATCGCGGCGGTAGAGCACCGGCTGTCCGCGAAGATCACCGCGCTCGACGGTGACGTGCAGGCGATCTCCCGCCAGGTGTTCGGCCGCGGCGGCGACCTGACGCCCTGAATCCCTCAGCCTTTGGGTGGAGAATGGGGTCATGGCCGATTCGAAGACCCCTGCCCCGCGTGCGACGAGCAACCGTTCAACGACACCGGTGAGTGACGCGTTCCGCGACTACATCTCCGGCAACTGGGCACCGCGGCAGGATGCTGTTCCGGCACCGCGCGAGCAGGCACCGTTCGCGGCCGCGCGCCGTGCGGCAATCTCGACGCTGCACCCCGGCAAGCGGCTCGTCATTCCGGCGGGGGCGGCGAAGGTGCGCTCCAACGACACCGACTACCCGTACCGCGCACACTCCGCGTTCGCGCACCTCACCGGTTGGGGCTCCGACTCCGAGCCGGGCGCGGTGCTGGTCATGGAACCCAGCGCCGACGGGCACGAGGCGGCCCTGTACTTCCGGGAGCGTGCCGGGCGCGATTCCGACGAGTTCTACGCCAACCCCGAGATCGGCGAGTTCTGGATCGGCGCACGACCCTCCCTCGCCCAGGTGGCCGGGGATCTCGGTCTTGCCACCCGCGGCATCGCAGAGCTCGACGCCGTGCTCGAGAGGGTGGATGCTGACACTCTCGTCGTGCGCGACGCCGACCGTGACCTCACCGACCAGGTCGATGGGCGTCGCCTGCTCGCCGCCGACCTCGACGCGATCGAGACCGACGGTGACACCGAGCTCGCCCGTGACCTCTCGGAGCTGCGTCTCGTCAAGGACAGCTACGAGATCGAGCAGATGCGTCTGGCGGTCGCCGCCACCAAGCGGGGCTTCGACGATGTCATCGCCGACCGCGCCGAGATCGTCGCCCACCCGCGCGGTGAGCGCCTCGTCGAGGGCACCTTCAACCGCCGTGCCCGCGCCGACGGCAACACGGTCGGCTACGACACGATCGCCGCGAGCGGCGCGAACGCCTGCATCCTGCACTGGACCCGCAACGACGGTCCCGTGCGCGAGGGAGACCTCATCCTCCTCGACGCGGGCATCGAGCTCGACAGCTATTACACGGCCGACATCACCCGCACCCTGCCGATCAGCGGCACCTTCACCGAGACGCAGCAGCAGGTGTACGAGGCGGTGCTCGAAGCAGCGGATGCCGCGTTCGCGATCGTGAAGCCCGGCATCCGATTCCGTGAGATCCACGCCACCGCGATGCAGGTCATCGCCCGCAAGACCGCCGAGTGGGGCCTGCTGCCGGTCAGCGCGGAGGCATCCCTGGAACCCGACGCGCAGTACCACCGCCGCTATATGGTGCACGGCACCAGTCACCACCTGGGCATCGACGTGCACGACTGCGCGCAAGCCCGTCGCGACATGTACCTCGACGGCGTGCT
>DAOMOV010000232.1:0-3281 GCA_035444505.1 Terrimesophilobacter sp. | reverse complement strand
CCCTCTCGCATAGCGCATGTCGGTGCCGGGCTCGAAGTCGTTGACGGCCCGAGAGCTGGTGCTGTCGGCATTGGCGGAGGGCCCTTCGCGGCTGCGCGCCCCCCTCTTCTCGAGGGATACGAACCTCATGGTGGAGGCGCTGCGCGCGCTCGATGTGGGGATCAGCGAGGTGGACGGCGAAGGGCAGTTCGGCCCGGACCTGCTGGTGACTCCGGCGGAGCTCTCAGGTGGCACGACGATCGATTGTGGCCTCGCCGGTACGGTGATGCGGTTCGTGCCACCGATCGCGGCACTCGCGCTCGGGCCGGTCGCCTTCGACGGCGACACGGCGGCCCGCACACGCCCGATGCGACCGGTGCTCGACGCCCTCATCGACCTTGGTGTCGACGTGTCAGACGATGGTCGCCGCGCACTGCCGTTCAGCCTGTACGGCACGGGCAGCATCGAGGGCGGCCGGCTCGTCGTCGACGCCTCGGGGTCGAGCCAGTTCATTTCAGCCTTTCTGCTCGTGGGCGCACGCTTCGAAAAAGGGTTGGAGCTTCGTCTCGCGGGCGACCGGGTGCCGAGCGAGCCGCACATCGACATGACGATCGACTGCCTCGCGGCGCGCGGGGTCACCGTCTCGAAGCCTGAGCCGGGCGTGTGGGTCATCGAGCCGGGGCCGATTGCTGGCCGGGAAGTGTCGATCGAACCCGACCTCTCCAACGCCGCTCCGTTCCTCGCCGCCGCTCTCGTCGCGGGCGGCACGGTGACAATCGAAGACTGGCCCGCCGAGACCACCCAGGTCGGCGCGGAGCTCGAGCGCCTGTTGCCGCTGTTCGGTGCAACCGTGACCCGCGACGACGTGTCGCTCACCGTCGACGGCGGTGCCGGGGCTGTCGGCGGCGTGCCGCTTCAGCCCATCGACCTCGACCTCAGCATGGGAGGCGAACTCGCGCCGACACTCGTGGCGCTCGCAGCGTTCGCATCCGGCCCGAGCCGCATCACCGGCATCGGCCACCTGCGCGGTCACGAGACGGACCGGCTCGCCGCGCTCGTGAGCAACATCAAGGCTCTCGGCGGCGATGCGAGCGAGCTCGACGACGGCATCGAGGTGCGCCCCCGACCACTGCACGGCGGCGAGTGGGGCAGTTTCGACGACCACCGAATGGCCACCGCGGGTGCGATCATCGGGCTCGGCATCGACGGTGTCGAGGTGGAGAACGTGCAGACGACGGCGAAGACCCTGCCCGAGTTCGTGACGCTGTGGGAGTCGCTCACACGCCCCACCCCGGCGGCCAGCGACCCGCTCACGATCGGCCTCAGCTGATCGGCGGGCTGGGCGCATGAGTTGGCTCACGGATGACGACGAGGAGTTCGACCCGTACGCCGACTACGAGGTTCGCGAGCGGCCCAACCCGAAACGCAACCGCCCTCGCACGAAGTTCCGACCCGACCACGGCGATGCGGTGACGGGCCGCGTGCTGGGTGTCGACCGGGGCCGTTACTCGACGCTCATCGACGAAGGGGAATCGACCGAGCGCGAAGTGACGGCCACCCGCGCACGCGAGCTGCGCACGGAAGCCATCGTCACGGGCGACCGCGTCGACGTCGTCGGCGACAGGAGCGGCGAGGAGGGAACCCTCGCCCGCATCGTGCGCATCCAGCCTCGCACCACGGTACTGCGGCGCAGCGCGGATGACTCCGACGAGGTCGAGCGCATCATCGTCGCCAACGCCGACCAGCTGCTCATCGTCGTCGCCGCGGCCGACCCCGAACCCAGACCACGACTCGTCGACCGCTACCTCGTCGCCGCCTACGACGCGGGAATCGAACCGATCCTGTGCATCACGAAGACCGACCTTGCCGACCCTGCGCCGTTCCTGGAGAACTTCGCGGGGCTCGACCTCGAGGTCGTCACGTCACGGCACGACGACTTTCCCCTCGAGAGGCTGCGCGAGCTCATCTCGGGCACCACCACCGTCGCGGTCGGCCACTCCGGGGTGGGCAAGTCCACGCTCGTCAACGCACTCGTCCCCGAGGCGAACCGGGCCACGGGCGACGTCAACGTCGTCACCGGTCGCGGGCGCCACACCTCGTCGTCAACCCAGTCGTACCGGGTCGGTGACGGGTGGGTGATCGACACCCCCGGCATCCGCTCGTTCGGACTCGGCCACGTCGACACGGGCCGACTCGTCGATGCCTTCGCCGACCTTGCCGTGATCGCCGAGGACTGCCCGCGCGGCTGCACCCACCTGCCCGACTCCCCCGACTGCGCCCTCGTCGAACGCGTCGAGCAGGGCGGTGAGCTCGGCGACATCGGCCGCCAGAGGCTCGACTCGCTGCAGCGGCTGCTCGAGTCCTTGACCTAGAGAACCGCCCCGAACCACATGAACGCGAACTCGCGGTAGAAGGTCGCGGTGATCGCGGCGATGATGGCGAGGTACCAGAGGGCGATGAGGGTCCAGCGATAGTCGTGCATCCACCGACCGAAGCGACGGCCCCAGGAGACACCCCGCTGCTCAGAGAACCACTGTCCGTTGGCGAGCGCGTACGACGTTGTCAGCACGGCCATGGGGATCGTCGTCGCCCACACGACCATGCACCACAGGCACAGGGCGCCGATGTTCCACATGCTCTGCGCCTGCAGCCACGTGATGAAGACCCCCGCGAAGGTGAGGCCCAGTTGCAGCCCGATCCAGTACCAGGGTTTGAATCGTGCGCCCGCGAGCACGGCCATCCCGGAGGTGACCATGACGGTGAAGGCAACAAGGCCGATGATGGGGTTCGGGAAGCCGAACACCATGCCGGGGTGCGACTCCATCACGGGCCCGCACGAGACGAAGGGGCTGATGTCGCAGAACAGCACCACGTCGGGGTTCTGCAGCAGGCGGATGCGATCGACGGTCAGCTGAAACGACGCGTAGAGCGCGATGAGTCCGAACACGGACCACGCGAGAGCGAGGCGCCGGATGCTGCCCACCGGCGTGTCGAGGTCGGAAGTGTCGCTGTCGTGTGCGGTGCTGGCGCGCGCCTCGTCACTCACGGTGTCTCGTTTCTAGTTGCTGTTGGCCAGTTCGGCGACGGTCTGGAAGAGGTCCTGACTGCTCAGCAGGATCGCGTTTCCATTGGCGTCACGGGGCTGCTGTCCGTTGACCCACAGGCTCGGGGTTCCGGTGACTCCGCTGGACATGGCGACGTCGGTGTTGGCGGCGACCCAGCTCATGTACCGGCCCTCGAAGACGCAGTCGAGTGTGTCTTGGTCGGTGACGCCGAGGGACTCGACGAAGTCTTTGAAGCTG